>NZ_JALIGE010000074.1:300000-457242 GCF_024764835.1 Scandinavium hiltneri
GTTATCCGCCAGATACAGCGGTGTGTCGAAGACCAGTTCCGCCAGATTGTTTTCCAGCAGCGAGACACGCCCGGTAATGTGGCTCGCGGCATGATGAATATGCAGCGGCTGCCATTGGGTCAGCGGTGTGAGGCTGTGGAGTTCGACAATCGCCCTTTCCGATGGCACCGGAGGCTGCTGCGCTAACAGCCAGTCGCCACGGTTGAGTTGCTCTTTTTGCGCATCGCCGCTGATATTCAGCGCGATACGCTGCCCGGCGTGGGCCTGCTCGACAGACTGATTTTGCGCGTGCAAACCACGCACGCGCATTGGGGTATTTGCCCCCGTCAGCCACAGCGTGTCGCCGACGTTCACTTCGCCGGAAAGCGCGGTACCCGTGACCACCAGCCCGGCGCCTTTGACGGTGAACGCCCGGTCAATCGCCAGACGAAAACGCTGATGCTCAACGTGCTGGCGTTCGGCAAGCTTTAAAAGATGCGTGCGCAGGGTATCAATGCCCTGCATTTGCGTGGCAGCGGTTTCAAACAGAGAAACGTCATCAAAGCCGTAATCACGTAAAACATCAACAACCTGACGGCGAACCTCACTGATTCGCGCGGCATCCACGCGATCGGTTTTGGTCAGCGCAACGGTCAAAGTAGGTTTGCCCGTCAGTTGCAAAATCGCCAGATGCTCACGGGTTTGCGCCATCACGCCATCGTCACAGGCCACCACCAGCAGCGCATGATCGATGCCGCCCACGCCCGCCAGCATATTCGCCAGAAACTTTTCATGGCCCGGTACGTCGATAAACCCAGGCACCCGCCCGTCGGGCTGTGGCCAGTAAGCGTAGCCCAAATCAATCGTCATTCCGCGCGCTTTTTCTTCCGGCAGACGGGAAGCGTTGACGCCGGTTATCGCCTGCAACAGCGTGGTTTTGCCATGGTCAACGTGCCCGGCGGTGGCAATAATCATTTCAGCACACTCTCCAGAAAGCGTGATTCATCTTCAAGACAACGTAAATCGAGCCATAAACGCCCGTCGCCAATCCGCCCTAACACCGGCGTGTCGGGGCGTCGCCAGCGCTCGGCCAGCGCCTCAAGCGATGCGCCGCGCCCGTCAGTCGGTGTGAACGTCAGCGCCTGTGACGGTAAGCGGTCGACCGGCAGTGAACCGCTGCCAATCTGCGATAAGCACGGTTCAAGCCGTACGTTAAATGCCGGATAATGCGCCTGAAGCGGAGCCAGCAAGCGCTCGCCTTGTTCCCGGATATCATCCTGACTGCGGGTCAGCAGACGCAGCGTCGGCAGCGTTTGGGGGAGTTTTTCCGGATGCAGATAGAGGCGCAGTGTGGCGTCGAGCGCCGCGAGAGTCATTTTATCGGCCCGCAGCGCGCGTTTCAGCGGGTGCGTTTGCAGCTTCGCAATCAGCTCGTGTTTGCCGACGATAATCCCGGCCTGCGGGCCACCGAGCAGCTTATCGCCGGAGAAGCTCACCAGGCTGACGCCGCTGGCAATCAACGCCTGCGGCATCGGCTCTTTCGGCAAACCGTACTGGCTTAAATCCACCAGCGAACCGCTGCCCAAATCCGCGACCACCGGAATGCCGTGTTCATGCCCGATGGCGGCCAGCTCAGCTTCATCGACCGCTTTAGTAAACCCTTCCACGCTGTAATTACTGGTGTGGACCTTCATCAGCAGGCCGGTATTGTCGTTGACAGCCTCACGGTAATCACGCGCATGCGTGCGGTTGGTGGTGCCCACTTCATGTAACACGCAGCCCGCCTGGCGCATCACATCCGGAATGCGGAACGCGCCGCCAATCTCCACCAGTTCGCCGCGTGACACCACCACTTCTTTACCGTTCGCCGTCGCCGCCAGCATCAGCAGCACCGCCGCCGCATTGTTGTTGACGATGCAGGCATCTTCCGCGCCGGTAAGACGGGTGAGCAATTCCGCGAGCGCGCTGTCACGATGCCCGCGCCCGGCGCCGTCGAGGGAATATTCCAGCGTCACCGGCTCACGCATTACCTGCGTGACTGCCGCCACGGCAGTTTCGGCCTGAAGCGCGCGCCCCAGATTGGTGTGCAGTACGGTACCGGTGAGGTTAAACACCGCGCGCAGCGGGCTTTGCGCCTCGGCGTTCAGCCTTGCGACCGCCGCCTGATGCCAGTCCTGACACCATTCGGGCAGCGTGCCGTGAGTGCGAATGGCCTCGCGGGCTTCATCCTGCAACTGGCGTAATACATTCACCACCTGGCTGTGCCCGGCGTTATCAATAAGCTCTGAAAATGCCGGGTCGCGCAACAGGCGATCGGTGGCAGGAATTTGACTGAACAGCGAAGGGTTTTCGGTGGTCATGAATAAGCCTGTGGTATGCCCCCTCCCGACGGGAGAGGGGAATAAACGTGCGGGAATAGTACTGCTATTGCGAGCTGAGCGTCATTGATCGCGCTACGCTTTTGGCGGTTCAGTGCGGGCAAAACTGTCGCGCTGGAACAGAGCTTCCACCAGCTTCACCAGATGCGGGCGCGTGGCGCACCAGCCCGGGGAAACACGGCGGAAATTGAGATACCCCACCGCGCAGGCCACGGCGATGGAGGCCAGGTTCAGTTCATCGGCTTTTAGCGTGCCGTTGGCAGCGTATTCTTCCAGGGCATCCAGCGAACGGGTGATTTTTTCACGCTGGCGCAGCAGTTCGTCCGGTGATTGCTGGGTCGCCGGGCGCGCCTGCTCGCGCACGGACACCAGGCCCGCATCCATGATGCCGTCGGCCAGGGATTCAAGCTGGCGCATGTGTAGCGCGGCTTTGGCATCTCGCGGCACCATGGCGGGCGCGATATCCAGCAGCTCGATGTACTGGGCGATAATCGGAGAGTCGGACCAGCATTCGCCGTCGTCGGTCACCAGCGCCGGAACCTTGCCGAGCGGGTTGTACTTTGCCACGCCGTTTTCGGCGTTGTACGGCATTTCGTTAATAAACTCGAACGTTATCCCCTTTTCGAGGAGGATAACCGAAATTTTACGCACAAACGGGCTGGTATAACTGCCGATCAGTTTCATCGCCTGCTCCCTGAATATTCCGCAAAAATATCAGTATGGCGCAGGCGGGTTAAAAATTCAGGTTAATGATCAAGATACAGATAGTGCATCCAGCTGGTCATGCGCAGCAGCACTTTACGCATCACCGCGACGTGGCTGAAATGGTCGGAATAGACCGCTACCTGGGCGTAAATACCATCCGGCAGAGACTCCACCTGCGTATTGGGCGCAAGCTCGATAAGCGCTAAGACACCATCGGTGCCGGGCACTACCGTCAGCGATTGCAGCGTGCCCTGCGCCTGATACGAACCGCCTGGCACCACCGGCAAAATAGAGGTCAGCTTGCCGGTGAAGACTTGCCCTGGCAGCGCATTAAACACCACTTCGGCCATGTCCCCCGGCTCGAGGCGCAGGAGCGAGTTCTGCCTGAACTGCGCGACAATTTGCCGTTTTTGCTCGGGGATAAAGACCATCACCGGGCGCAACGGCAGCGCAGCGGCGTAGGTTCCGGGGCGAATCAACACCTGAGTGGCGTAACCGTCGCTGGGGGCTCGCACCACGGTTTGTTCGAGGTTATACCGCGCCTCGGTCAGTTGCGCACGCAGGCTGACGATTTGCGACTGTTCGCCGTTGACCATGCTGTCGAGTTGGCTCTTGATCTGCGATTGTTCGGCCACCGAGGATTTCACCATCGCGTCCTGCGCCAGATAATTTTGCCGGGCATTGTCGATGTCACTTTCTGAAAACGGGTTCACTCTCGCCTTACTACCTTGCAGGTAGCGCTGATAATCTTTATACAACCGATCGCGTTCCGCGCTGACGCGCTGAGTATTGGCCAGCGCTTCGGTTAATTGCCCTTTCATCGATTCAGTGTTGTGGATCGCCGTGACTAAATCGGCCTCCAGGCGGCTGACCCGCGCCTGATAACGCGTGGGGTCGAGTTTAAACAGCACGTCGCCTTTTTTAATCAGCACGTTTTGCTTATCGGTGACTTCGCTGACAATACCCGTGACTTGCGGCGTTATCGGAATCGAGATCACCGCTTTTTGCGCCTGTGCGGTATACGGGTGGTTATAATTCATTAATAAGATAAGCCCGCTAACAATAAAAACGCCGCCCAATGCTGCGGTCGGCACCGTCCATTTATTAACCGGGATTTTGAATATTTTAAATATCGCCCAGGCCAGCGCGACGTAGGTCAGAATAATGAGTAAATCCATGATGATTACTCCGCAGGCGGCCGTTGAGTATCCGCGAGTTTCTGCTCAAGCTCCGAGACCCGGCGCTGTAATTGAATCAAAGACTCGTGCTCCGCTTGCATTCCCCAGCCGCGTTCAGGGCGGTACAGGGTGGCCCAGATCCATAAAAATGGCCAGATAACGTGCAGGGTAAAAAGACTCACCCAACCCGCGACGTGTATGGCATCGGCGTGAGGGTGATTGCGGGATTTGGCGATAAGATAAGGAATATCATGCAAAATTATGATCCCGTAAAAAATCACCAAAAAGACAAAAATAAGCACACCTAACGCAAAATAATTAAGAAACATAGCCGCCTCGAAATTATGACACGCCCATCGGCACGCGCCCCGTTGCGGAACGCCTGAGTGATAACCAAAAATTAATCGCCAGTCGGTCATATTGCTATAACACAGAATGCGTAAACTCGCCGTCCGTTGACCGTGTTACTCCCTTACAGCAGCAGCGGGTCGAGATTGAGAATATGCGTGCGATCACAGTTGCTCGGGCGCAGGCGAAAATACTTTGTGATATTAATCACACATCAACAACAAACACCTCACTTCAAAACGTGATTAAAATCACATTAACAGCCCGTAACGGTTCACTTTTCAACCTTTGTTCTTTTTTTACACAACCATTTCGTGATGCTGATCACTTCAATTACGACACACTACCCCATATTAGAGTGATACGGATCACATAAATGGACCCTGACTGGACAGTTGAACGATTCAGTGCCAGATTTCGCATCATCAACAGGGTCCGGCTACTACCTCTGCCGCCAATTAACAATAAACCTCGGGCTTTTGGCCTGCGCGATAGCAAACACAAGAAGGGGTGTTTTTATGTCATCCGATATCAAGATCAGAGTGCAAAGCTTTGGTCGCTTCCTCAGCAACATGGTGATGCCAAACATCGGCGCGTTTATCGCGTGGGGTATTATCACGGCGTTATTTATTCCTACAGGATGGTTGCCAAACGAAACGCTGGCGAAACTTGTCGGGCCAATGATTACTTATCTGCTGCCACTGCTCATCGGTTATACCGGTGGTCGTCTGGTTGGCGGTGACCGCGGTGGCGTGGTCGGTGCAATTACCACCATGGGCGTTATCGTCGGTGCCGATATGCCGATGTTCCTCGGTTCGATGATTGCCGGTCCTCTGGGCGGCTGGGCGATTAAACGCTTTGACGTCTGGGTTGACGGTAAAATCAAATCCGGCTTCGAGATGCTGGTAAACAACTTCTCCGCGGGCATCATCGGGATGATCCTCGCCGTTCTGGCATTCCTCGGCATTGGCCCTGCGGTTGAGATGCTGTCGAAAGTCCTGGCGGCTGGCGTTAACTTCATGGTCGTTCACGACATGCTGCCGCTGGCGTCTATCTTTGTTGAACCGGCGAAAATCCTGTTCCTCAATAACGCCATTAACCACGGTATCTTCTCGCCGCTGGGTATTCAGCAGTCCCATGAACTGGGTAAATCCATCTTCTTCCTGATTGAAGCGAACCCAGGTCCAGGTTTGGGCGTTCTGCTGGCGTACATGTTCTTCGGTCGCGGTAGTGCGAAACAGTCTGCGGGCGGCGCGGCTATCATCCATTTCCTGGGCGGTATCCACGAAATTTACTTCCCGTATGTGCTGATGAACCCACGTCTGATCCTGTCCGTTATCCTCGGCGGTATGACTGGCGTCTTCACTCTGACTATCCTGAACGGCGGCCTGGTGTCTCCTGCGTCTCCTGGTTCCATTCTGGCAGTGCTGGCAATGACTCCGAAAGGTGCCTACTTCGCAAACATTGCAGCGATTGTGGCAGCCACGGTGGTTTCCTTTGTGGTATCAGCTATCCTGCTGAAAACCAGCAAAGTGAAAGAAGAAGATGACATCGACGCGGCAAACCGTCGCATGCAGGAGATGAAATCCGAGTCCAAAGGTGTGGTGAATCCGCTGAGCGCGGGCGACGTGACCAACGACCTGAGTCACGTGCGTAAAATCATCGTGGCCTGTGACGCCGGTATGGGTTCCAGTGCCATGGGGGCAGGCGTGCTGCGTAAGAAAGTGGCTAATGCCGGTCTGAGCCATATCTCTGTCACCAACAGCGCTATCAATAATCTGCCGCCGGATGTCGACCTGGTGATTACTCACCGCGACCTGACCGAACGTGCGATGCGCCAGGTGCCACAGGCTCAGCACATTTCACTGACTAACTTCCTCGATAGCGGCCTGTATACCAACCTGACCGAACGTCTGGTAGCAGCACAGCGTCATGAAGATAACGAAGTGAAAATACGCGACAGCCTGAAAGACAGCTTTGACGCTGACGACAGCCACCTGTTTAAACTCAGCGCAGAAAATATCTTCCTCGGCTGCAAAGCGTTCAGCAAAGAAGAAGCCATCCGTTTTGCCGGTGAACAACTGGTGAAAGGCGGCTACGTTGAGCCAGAATATGTGGAAGCCATGCTGGATCGTGAAAAACTGACCCCGACCTATCTGGGTGAGTCCATCGCAGTCCCACACGGCACCATCGAAGCGAAAGACCGGGTCCTGAAAACCGGCGTGGTATTCTGTCAGTACCCTGACGGCGTGCGCTTCGGCGAAGAGCCGGACGACATTGCCCGCCTGGTGATTGGTATCGCGGCGCGTAATAACGAACACATCCACGTCATCACCAGCCTGACCAATGCGCTGGACGATGAATCCGTTATCGAGCGTCTGGCCACCACCCACAGCGTGGGCGAAGTGCTGGCTCTGATTTCGGGTAACAAAGTCTCTTAAGATTTCCTTCCCTCTCTCGGCAGTTTTCTGCAGGGAGAGGGTTCGGGTGAGGGACCGCGGATGTCCCCTCACCCGAGCCCTCTCGGGTAAAAACATTGATGAAGGTTAACACTATGAAAGCATTACATTTTGGCGCAGGTAATATCGGACGTGGCTTTATCGGCAAACTGTTGGCCGATGCGGGTATCACGCTGACGTTCGCCGATGTGAATCAGGTAGTTCTTGATGCCCTGAATGCCCGTCATAGCTATCAGGTGCATGTGGTTGGCGAGAATGAGCAGGTAGAAACCGTCTCTGGTGTGAACGCCGTGAGCAGCATCGGCGACGACGTGGTGGACCTGATTGCTCAGGTAGACCTGGTAACCACCGCCGTCGGCCCTGTGGTCCTGGAACGCATCGCCCCGGCGATTGCCAAAGGCCTGGCCAAGCGCAAAGCCGCTGGCAACAACACCCCGCTGAACATTATCGCCTGTGAAAACATGGTGCGCGGCACAACTCAGCTGAAAGGCCATGTCGATGCCGCACTGGCCGAAGAAGATAAAGCCTGGGTCGCGGAACACATTGGTTTCGTCGATTCCGCCGTGGACCGCATCGTTCCCCCGTCTGAATCCGCCACCCATGACCCGCTGGAAGTGACCGTGGAAACCTTCAGCGAGTGGATTGTCGACCAGACCCAATTCAAGGGAACCCTGCCGACGATCCCAGGAATGGAATTAACCGATAACCTGATGGCATTTGTCGAGCGCAAGCTCTTCACCCTGAACACCGGGCATGCTATAACCGCGTACCTCGGTAAGCTGGCGGGTCATCAGACTATCCGTGATGCGATCCTCGATGAACAGGTCCGTGCGGTAGTGAAAGGCGCGATGGATGAGAGTGGCGCGGTGCTGATTAAACGCTACGGTTTTGATGCCGAAAAACACGCAGCCTACATTCAGAAAATCCTCGGTCGCTTTGAGAATCCGTATCTGAAAGATGACGTTGAGCGCGTGGGCCGTCAGCCGCTGCGTAAACTGAGCGCGGGCGATCGCCTGATTAAACCGCTGCTCGGCACGCTGGAATACAGTCTGCCGCACGCCAATCTGGTGAAAGGCATTGCTGCCGCGATGCACTACCGCAGTGAGCAGGATCCACAGGCGCTGGAACTCGCGGCGCTTATTGACGAGAAAGGGCCACAGGCCGCACTCGCGCAGGTCTCCGGCCTGGACGCTGAGAGCGATGTGGTCGCACAAGCGGTTGCGGCGTATCACGCGAGCGCATGATGCAGGACCCGGTGCTGCTCTTGTAGCAGTACCCAAACAAAAGATTGTCAGATATGCAGGCAATAATGGAACAAACACAAGCCTTTGAAAACCGTGTGCTTGAGCGTCTGAATGCTGGCAAAACCGTACGAAGCTTCCTGATAACCGCCGTCGAATTGTTAACCGAGGCGGTGAATATGCTGGTGCTTCAGGTCTTCCGCAAAGACGATTACGCGGTGAAATACGCAGTGGAACCGTTGCTGGACGGCGAAGGGCCGCTGGGCAATCTGTCTGTGCGTCTGAAGCTCATCTATGGCCTCGGCGTGATTAGCCGTGCGGAATACGAAGATGCCGAACTGCTGATAGCGCTGCGTGAAGAACTCAATCACGACGGCAATGAATACGCCTTCACCGACGATGAAATCCTCGGCCCGTTTGGTGAACTTCATTGCGTTACCGCGTTACCGCCGCAGCCGGTGTTCGATACCAGCGATGCGGAGCTGTACGCCATGCAAAAGCAGCGCTACCAGCAGGCGGTGCGTTCCACACTGGTCCTGTCTCTCACTGAGCTGATTTCACGGGTCAGCTTGAAAAAAGCCTTTCAGAAATAACCCTCCTGCCAATGACATAACATCCCTTTTCATCTGCTTAATGCAAAAAAAAGCGCTCGGAATTACGCTTTACAAAATAGCTTTTATTTTCATTACATTAGAGATGCCAATTACATATTTTTGCTGAGTGTAATGCGTCAAATTTCGATAATTAACTATCAGGAACAGCGCTCAACGCGCATACTATTGAGCATCGATACTCTTTTACTAGCAAAAGCCACAGACCATGAAAGAAGTTGAAAAGAACGAAATCAAACGCCTGAGCGACCGCCTGGACGCTATCCGCCACCTGCAGCCGACCCTCTCTCTGGTTGATGAAGCAGAGAAATTCGCTGAGCTTGAAACAGAAAAAGCGACTCTGGAAACAGAGATTGCGCGTCTGCGTGTCGTGTATACGCAAAAGCTGAGCAAAGAAGCGCAAAAGCTGCTGGCCCTGCCGCACCGCCGCGCCATCACCAAGAAAGAGCAGGCCGATATTGGCAAGCTCAAGAAAACCGTGCGCGGCCTGGTGATTGTTCACCCGATGACCGCCCTCGGTCGCGAGATGGAATTGCAAGAGATGACCGGTTTTTCTAAGACTGCGTTTTAAACATCTGTTTCGCCCTCTCCCCCCAGGGAGAGGGCGAAACAGCTATCTGAATACGTAAAGAAAAACTGCAATCAAAGCCAGAATCACAGAAAGCAATTTCCATTTGTTTGTTTTTTCCAGAATTAAAGAGAGGGTCTGTACACAGATAATCATACCCAACAAAAAACCACCCACTACCCGCCCAGCCCCATCATTGTTGAACGCACCAGTTGGTATCGAAGGATCGATCTCGTACATCATTTCATATTTATCAATCGTTACCGTATACATAAAAAAAAGGAAAACCAGGTAACAAATAATAAGCGTGGCCCTAAGCCATTTATTCATATTACCGCCCAACTAATCTTCGAAAATGCGACCAATTCTTCACGATGAAATCCCCATAACGGGTATCTTTTTTTATGCTTTCTATATCTGGATTCGTCCCTCTATTATATCTGGCACCAATGATTCTGATGTCATCCATACTTAAATTGAGCGGTAATTTATCGTAGTCAGCTAATTCTCTTAAATGCATTGCGGCTAAATTTATGTTGTACGCATCCTTCTCAAGACAGCTGGCCAGCCTTCTTAGTTGTGAGATATCCATTTTCGCCACGTCGAGCCCCATCGTTTTAGCCGCAGTACGCACCTGCATGCTAACAAAACCAAAGGATGTTTTCTGTGGTTGAAGCGTAATAGTCCAGTTATTATCGATATACACAGGTCCACTCCAGTCGTACGCTCGGATCTCGAAGCCGATTCTATCAACTATATTGGGATCCCCTCCGACCTCTATCCAACACACTCCCGCAATGAGTTCAATAGGCAATCTGTATTTCAGCGCGGCAGATCTTATTAATGACTTATTATGAACAACCCATTAGTCTTTAAATCTTCTACTATAAGGAATACCGCCACCGAATCTTGTAGGAATAATCTTCCACCAGATTAAATCCATAACGCCCCATGAGGGAGATTTGGTCATCACTTCACAGTTGGAAAAATTTCTGACATCCACAGTAAGCTCCTTTTTATTAATGTCTTTGCGTAATATAAAGGGTTTACTTGTAAAAAATCTATCGTGAGAAATTATCATAGCATCTATAGTACTAATATCTTCAGTACTGCAAGAGATAGCCACTGACAAAACGATCTTCCCTGAAAATGCATCGCTCCCAAATTGGCCCTACCAATTCTCATTCGTTGTACCCAGAGCTTCACAGAACCCACATCTTATGCAACATATAAATTGCCTTATAGAGACACATAATTAACAATTCTTGGATATTAACCTCACATCACAATATTGGCATGACCACTTTTACAGAACGTGTGATGCAGAGCTGAGCGCAGACTCGCCGTGGAGTGGTTATCCGGAGACCTGCATGAACCTCTGGCACCAAAAAGATAACTACCTCTTAACCAGGATTTCCCCATGAAAGTGATGCCCCGGCGTCTGGCGGACGAGGTTGCGACCCGTGTGCGGACGCTGATTGAAGAACAGAAGCTGGAAGCGGGGATGCGTTTGCCCGCCGAGCGCCAGCTGGCCACGCAGCTTGGCGTGTCGCGAAACTCACTGCGCGAAGCGCTGGCGAAACTGGCGAGCGAGGGGCTGCTGATAAGCCGTCGCGGCGGCGGGACGTTTATCCGCTGGCAGCATGAGCCGTGGTCGGAGCAAAACATTGTGCAGCCGCTGAAAAGTCTGCTGGCTGACGATCCGGATTACAGCTTCGATATTCTCGAAGCCCGTCATGCCATTGAGGCCAGCACCGCCTGGCATGCGGCGCTGCGGGCCACCGAAGCCGATAAAGAAAAAATCCGTCTGTGCTTCGACGCCACGCAAAGTGACGACCCGGATTTAGCATCGCAGGCCGACGTGCGCTTTCACCTCGCCATTGCTGAAGCCTCGCATAACGTTGTGCTGTTGCAGACGATGCGCGGCTTCTTCGACCTGTTGCAATCCTCCGTCAAGCAGAGCCGCCAGCGGATGTATCTCGTCCCGCCGGTGTTCGCCAAATTGACCGAGCAGCATCAGGCGGTACTGGACGCCATCCTCGCCGGAGACGCAGAAGGCGCCCGCCAGGCAATGATGTCGCATCTCGGTTTCGTCCACACCACCATTAAACAGTTTGATGAAGACAGGGCCCGCCAGGCGCGGATCACTCGCCTTCCCGGCGACCATAACGAGCATTCCAGGGAGAACCATTAATGATTATTTCAGCCGCCAGCGACTATCGGGCCGCGGCCCAACGCATTCTGCCGCCGTTTCTTTTTCACTACATCGACGGCGGCGCTTACAGCGAGCATACCCTGCGTCGTAACGTGGCCGACCTTTCCGACGTGGCGCTGCGCCAGCGTGTGCTGAAGAACATGTCAGATCTCAGCCTGGAGACGAAGCTGTTTAACGAAACGCTGTCGATGCCGGTGGCGCTGGCCCCGGTTGGGCTGTGTGGCATGTACGCGCGTCGCGGTGAAGTGCAGGCGGCGGGCGCGGCGGATGCCAAAGGCATTCCGTTCACCCTTTCCACGGTTTCCGTGTGCCCGATTGAAGAAGTCGCCCCGACGATTAAGCGTCCGATGTGGTTCCAGCTGTACGTCCTGCGCGATCGTGGATTTATGCGCAATGCGCTGGAACGTGCGAAAGCGGCGGGTTGTTCAACGCTGGTGTTTACCGTCGATATGCCAACACCCGGTGCGCGCTATCGCGATGCACACTCCGGGATGAGCGGCCCAAATGCCGCGCTGCGTCGCTACTGGCAGTCTGTGACGCATCCACAATGGGCGTGGGACGTGGGCGTAAACGGGCGTCCGCACGACCTGGGCAATATCTCCACCTACCTCGGAAAACCCACGGGCCTGGAAGATTACATTGGCTGGCTGGCGAATAACTTCGATCCATCGATTTCGTGGAAAGACCTCGAGTGGATCCGCGAATTTTGGGACGGTCCAATGGTGATCAAAGGGATCCTGGACCCGGAAGACGCGCGCGATGCGGTACGCTTTGGCGCGGACGGTATTGTGGTGTCTAACCACGGCGGTCGCCAGCTCGATGGCGTACTGTCGTCAGCCCGCGCGCTGCCTGCCATTGCTGATGCGGTGAAGGGCGATATCGCCATTCTTGCCGACAGCGGTATTCGTAACGGTCTGGACGTGGTGCGGATGATTGCGCTGGGCGCAGATAGCGTGCTGCTGGGCCGCGCGTATCTGTATGCGCTGGCGACTCACGGCGGCGCGGGCGTGACCAATCTGCTGAATTTGATAGAGAAAGAGATGAAAGTGGCGATGACGTTGACCGGGGCGAAATCCATTAGCGAAATTTCGCGTGATTCGCTGGTGCAGGAGGCGAAGCATCTGGCGGTATCGCTATCACCGGTGACGCGTGGAGATGCGGCGTAGTCATTTTCTTTCTGCTATTCTGCCCCCGATTAAGGGGGCAACATGCTTAACATTGTACTATTCGAACCAGAAATCCCACCGAATACCGGCAATATCATTCGCCTGTGCGCAAATACCGGTTTTCGCCTGCACATCATCGAACCTATGGGTTTTACCTGGGACGATAAGCGACTGCGCCGCGCGGGGCTTGATTATCACGAGTTCACCGCCGTACAGCGCCATGCCGATTACGCCGCGTTCTTTGAAGCGGAACAACCAAAGCGTCTGTTTGCGCTGACCACCAAAGGCACGCCTGCGCACAGTGCGGTGAGCTACGAAGCCGGTGATTATCTGATGTTTGGCCCGGAAACACGGGGACTGCCCACCAGCATCCTGGATGCGCTGCCGCCTGAGCAAAAAATTCGTATTCCGATGATGCCGGACAGCCGCAGCATGAATCTGTCGAACGCGGTGTCGGTGGTGGTGTATGAGGCCTGGCGCCAGCTGGGTTATGCGGGTGCCATTCTCAGGAAATCATAATTTAAATCCCGGGCGTTATCGGCGCAACCAGATTGAACACGGACTGCGCGCAGTCACCGGAGCGTACACGCAGTACGTGAGGATGACGAGCACAGCCCTGGTTCAGGATGGTAAGTAAGATAGCCCGAGATTTAAATTCCGTCACCGTATTCGAAGGTATGGTGTATACCGTTGAAGTGCTGATCCATATCCATTGACGGTTTATCGCTGTCAGGTTTGCCGACAATACGCGCCGGTACGCCTGCGGCCGTAGTGTGCGGAGGAACGGGTTGCAGCACCACAGAGCCTGCGCCAATCTTCGCACCGCGCCCGACTTCAATATTGCCAAGGATTTTCGCGCCGGCGCCAATCATCACCCCTTCACGAATTTTCGGATGGCGATCGCCGCTGGTTTTGCCGGTCCCGCCGAGAGTCACGGATTGCAGAATCGACACGTCATCTTCGATAACGGCGGTTTCACCCACCACGATGCCTGTCGCGTGATCGAGCATGATCCCACGACCGATTTTCGCCGCCGGGTGAATGTCGACCTGGAACGTCACTGATACTTGATTTTGCAGGAAAATCGCCAGCGCACGACGCCCCTGATGCCACAGCCAGTGGCCGATACGATAAGCCTGTAGGGCGTGGAAACCTTTGAGGTACAGCAGCGGCGTGGAGTATTTATCAACCGCCGGATCGCGGGTACGCACGGCCTGAATATCACAGGCGGCAGAAGCGATCATTTCGGGATCAGCGGCATAGGCTTCTTCTACCACTTCACGAATCGCAATGGCGGGCATGATAGACGAGGCAAGTTTGTTGGCGAGCATGTAACTCAGCGCGCTGCCGAGGTTTTCATGCTTAAGGAGCGTAGCGTGGTAGAAACTGGCGAGCATAGGCTCACAGTCAGCCAGCGCGCGGGCTTCGGCTTTGATATTGTTCCAGACGATGTCCAGTTCTTCACACGGCATTGCAAACTCCAGAAGCGATGATAATGACCGGTCAGTTCTGCGCTGACCGGGTCATTGAGATGACAACGATTCCCTGCGACTAGTGGTGGCTACGCTCTTCCTTGCTGGCACGACCTAACAGGGTCAATGCTGCCTCGCGAGCATTCTTTCCGCAATACAATACCTGATAAATTTCCTCGGTTATTGGCATTTCGACACCAAATCGGTGGGCAAGTGCCCTGACCTCTTTGGTGTTGCGGTAACCTTCAACCACCTGACCTATCGCATCCTGCGCGCCTTGCACATCTTTGCCCTGTCCGAGCATCATGCCAAAGCGGCGGTTACGCGACTGGTTGTCGGTACAGGTCAGCACCAGATCACCCAGCCCCGCCATCCCCATAAAGGTGGTCGGGTCAGCACCCAGTGCCGCACCCAGACGCGACATTTCAGCAAGCCCACGGGTGATTAACGCGGTTCGGGCGTTAGCACCAAAACCGATGCCGTCAGACATCCCGGCACCAATCGCAATCACGTTTTTCACCGCACCGCCCAGCTGTACCCCAATAAAATCCGGGTTGCTGTAGACGCGGAAGCTTTTGCCGCAGTGCAGCAGCTTTTGCAGATCCTCGGCAAATGCCGGTTCGGTCGCCGCAAGCGCAATCGCCGTCGGCATACCCGCCGCCAGTTCTTTAGCGAACGTCGGACCGGAAATCACCGCCAGTGGAATGTCATCCCCGAGTGCTTCACGCGCAACGTCCTGTAACAGACGGCCGGTTTCAGCTTCCAGGCCTTTCGTCGCCCAGACCAGACGCGCATCAGAGCGCAGCAGCGGTTTGAGCTGACGCAGCACGTCACCAAATACGTGGCTTGGCACGACAACCAGAATATCGCGACTGGCGGCGAGCGCTGTGGCGAGGTCGGTTTCAAGGTGCAGCGTGTCAGGGAAAGGCACATCAGGGAGGAAGGCCGCGTTGCAGCGGTCTTGTTGCAGTATCGCCAGATGTTTGGGGTCGTGACCCCAAAGGACGACATCGTGCCCGTTTCTTGCCAGGGTGATGGCAAGAGCGGTGCCGTAAGAACCGGCACCGATCACAGTCATTGCAGCTTTACGTGCGTTCATCAGGCATCCTGATGTTGTTCGGCACCTTCGCCAGCTTGCTGCTGCAGATAGTTCATGAACAGCGCATCGAAGTTTACTGGCGCAAGGTTCAGTTGCGGGAATGTACCGCGAGAAACCAGGCTGGTGATGCATTCACGGGCATACGGGAACAGAATGTTCGGGCAGTATGCACCCAGGCAATGCGCCATCTGGTTACCGTCAATGCCTTCGATGGAGAAGATGCCGCCCTGCTGAACTTCACACAGGAATGCAGTTTCTTCGCCCAGGGACGCGGTAACGGTGACACGCAGAACGACTTCGTATACGCCTTCAGCCAGTTGGGTTGAAGCCGTATCCAGATCAAGTTTAACCTCTGGCTGCCAATCTTTCTGGAAAACGTGTGGCGCATTTGGCGCTTCGTAGGAAACGTCTTTGGTATAAATGCGCTGGATCTGGAAAGTCATTTCTGGATTGTTTTGTTCTGACATCTTATTTGTCCTTAAAAGGGATTATCGCAGCAGGGAATCAAGTCCACCACGTGCATCAAGTGCATACAAGTCGTCACAGCCACCAATGTGCTGTGTATCAATAAAAATCTGCGGCACCGTGGTACGGCCACTACGTTCAATCATTTCTTCACGCTTCGCCGCGTCACCGTCGATTGGCAGCTCCTCGAAGGAGACACCTTTACTGTTCAACAGTGCTTTCGCACGATGGCAAAACGGGCATGTTGCTTTGGTGTAGATCTCAATATTGGCCATGACGTTACCTCAGAAAATTACTTACCACGAACCAGTGGCAGGTTCTCACCGCTCCAGCCCGCAACGCCTTCTTTCAGAACATATACGCGCTCGAAGCCCGCTTTGTTCAGCGTCGTTGCCGGATCCTGAGCCTGCATACCGGAACCATCTACAACGATGATGGGTTTATCTTTGTGTTTTTCAAGCTCGCCGAGGTTATTCGCTTTGATTTCGGCAGGCAGAACGTTAACGGAACCGGCGATGTGGCCTTTACGGAAATCATCACGCTGGCGCAGGTCGACAACCACTGCGTCTTCTTTGTTGATAAGGCGCGTGGCTTCACCGCGGGTGATCACTTTGATTTTTGAGGTCAGGCCTTTAAAGGTCGTAAACAGAACGGCAGCCAGTAAGCCAACCCAAGCGATACTCAGTATGGGATGACGGCTAACAAATTGCATAATTTCTTGCATGGAGGGTGATAACTCCCGACTCAGTGATTAAAAAAACAGGGAAGGAGTATACCTGTGCGTGGTGGCAAATACAGCAAGCCGAGCCTAAGCTAATCCAATTTCTGCGGCCTGTTTCGCTAAATTTAGGCCAAAAATAACCAAACTCAGCGTCGGGGTCGCCCGTTCTTTGATCTTCCGAGGCAGATTTATCGATTCAGCTGTAGTAAAATTACGCAAATTTTTTATCTTGTGAGCATGAGGTTGTCGCATATGTCGGTTACTAAAAAACCTATGGTACTGGTGATTCTGGATGGCTACGGCTACCGTGAAGACCAGCAGGATAACGCGATTTTCGATGCGAAAACGCCGGTTATGGATGCCCTGTGGGCCAAACGTCCACATACGCTGATTGACGCTTCCGGTCTGGAAGTGGGTCTGCCGGACCGTCAGATGGGTAACTCCGAAGTGGGCCACGTCAACCTGGGCGCGG
The DNA here is from genome assembly GCF_024764835.1 of Scandinavium hiltneri. Lineage (GTDB taxonomy): Bacteria > Pseudomonadota > Gammaproteobacteria > Enterobacterales > Enterobacteriaceae > Scandinavium > Scandinavium hiltneri. Next base: position 317,078 of record NZ_JALIGE010000074.1, read on the forward strand.
GCCGTATCGTGTATCAGGACCTGACCCGTCTGGACGTTGAAATCAAAGAGCGTACGTTCTTTGAAAACAGCGTACTGGCAGGCGCGGTTGATAAAGCCGTTGCGGCGGGCAAAGCCGTACACATCATGGGCCTGCTGTCTGCCGGTGGCGTTCACAGCCACGAAGATCACATCCTGGCGATGGTAGAACTGGCCGCTCAGCGTGGCGCAGAGAAAATCTATCTGCACGCCTTCCTTGATGGTCGTGATACTCCACCGCGCAGCGCCAAACCCACTCTGCAGCGTTTCGAAGAGAAATTCGCTGAACTGGGCAAAGGCCGTGTGGCGTCCATCATTGGCCGTTACTTCGCTATGGACCGCGACAACCGTTGGGATCGCGTTGAACAGGCTTATGACCTGATGACCCTGGCGAAAGGCGAGTTCCAGACTGACACCGCCGTTGCTGGCCTCGAAGCCGCTTACGCGCGCGACGAAAACGACGAATTCGTGAAAGCCACCGTTATCCGTGCAGAAGGTCAGGCCGACGCAGCCATGGAAGATGGCGATGCGCTGATTTTCATGAACTTCCGTGCTGACCGTGCCCGTGAAATCACCCGTGCTTTCGTTAACGCTGACTTCGACGGCTTCGCCCGTAAGAAAGTGGTCAATCTCGACTACATCATGCTGACCGAATACGCGGCTGACATTAAAGCCCCTTGCGCATACCCACCAACGTCTCTCGCGAATACCTTCGGCGAGTGGATGGCGAAGAAGGACAAAACCCAGCTGCGTATCTCTGAAACCGAGAAATACGCACACGTCACCTTCTTCTTCAACGGCGGCGTAGAAGACCCGTTTGTGGGTGAAGAGCGAATCCTTATCAACTCCCCGAAAGTCGCGACCTACGATCTGCAGCCAGAAATGAGTTCGGCAGAATTGACTGAAAAATTGGTCGGCGCAATCAAGGGTGGCAAGTACGACACCATTATCTGTAACTATCCGAACGGTGACATGGTTGGCCACACCGGCGTGATGGAAGCAGCAGTCCAGGCGATTGAAGCGCTGGATAACTGCATTGCTGAAGTCACTGCAGCGGTAGAATCCGTTGGCGGTCAGTTACTTATCACTGCTGACCACGGTAACGCTGAGCAGATGCGTGACCCGGCTACTGGCCAGGCGCACACCGCGCATACTAACCTGCCTGTACCGCTGATTTACGTTGGCGGCAAAGCGGTTAAAGCGCTAGATGGCGGTAAACTTTCCGATATCGCACCTACCATGTTGACCCTGATGGGCATGGACGTCCCGGAAGAGATGACTGGCAAGCCGCTGTTCATCGTGGAATAATCCCTCCCCATGAGGGGAAAGGCGATTTTTTCAAATACATGGATAGCGACGGCAGTCCGATCCATTTGTTACGCCAGCGCAGTCAGCGCTGGCGTATTGCTGTGCGCGACGTATGCTCACGCAGACGATCGCGACCAGCTAAAATCTATTCAGGCTGACATCGCCAGTAAAGAAAAGGCCGTTCGCCAACAGCAGCAACAGCGCTCCGCTTTGCTCGCCCAGCTCAAAACGCAGGAAGAAGCCATTTCTGCCGCCGCCCGCAAACTGCGGGACACCCAGAATACCCTCGCTGACCTCAATAAGCAGGTCGATGCCATGAACGCGTCGATTGCTAAACTTGAAAAGCAAAAAGCCGCTCAGGAACGCAGCCTCGCAGCACAGCTTGATGCCGCGTTTCGTCAGGGCGAGCATACCGGTATTCAGCTGATTTTGAGCGGTGAAGAGAGCCAACGCGGACAACGTCTGCAGGCCTATTTTGGTTACCTCAACCAGGCGCGCCAGGAAACCATCGCCGAGCTGAAACAGACCCGCGAAGAAGTCACCTCGCAAAAAGCCGAGCTGGAAGAGAAACAGAGCCAACAGCAAACGCTGCTGTATGAGCAGAAAGCGCAGCAGGCCAAGCTTGAGCAAGCGCGTAACGAACGTAAGAAAACCCTCGCCGGACTTGAGTCCTCAATTCAGGCAGGCCAACAACAGCTTTCCGAAATGCGGGCCAACGAATCACGCATGCGTTCCCGCATTGCACAGGCCGCCGCTGCCGCGCGTGCTCGCGCTGACCGCGAAGCTCGTGAAGCGCAGGCCGTACGCGACCGCCAGCAGGACGCCTCGCGTAAAGGCACCACCTATAAACCTTCCGAAAGTGAACGCTCGCTGATGTCCCGTACGGGCGGCCTGGGCTCACCGCGCGGTCAGGCCTACTGGCCAGTTCGCGGCCCAACACTGCATCGCTATGGCGAACAGCTTCAGGGTGAGCTACGTTGGAAAGGGATGGTCATCGGTGCGTCTGAAGGCACCGAGGTAAAAGCCATTGCCGATGGCCGGGTGATCCTCGCCGACTGGTTGCAGGGCTACGGCCTTGTGGTTGTCGTTGAGCACGGCAAAGGCGACATGAGTCTGTATGGCTATAACCAAAGCGCGCTGGTCAGCGTCGGGACCCAGGTTCGCGCGGGTCAGCCGATTGCCCTTGTGGGCAGCAGTGGTGGTCAGGGCCGACCGTCACTTTACTTCGAAATTCGCCGCCAGGGTCAGGCGGTCAATCCACAGCCGTGGTTGGGAAGATAAGTTTTGCTTCAATTTCGCTCGTTAGCGTTGTCCGTCGCCGCCGTACTGGCGATGATTTCCCCGGCCCACGCCGGAAAACTCTCGATAGTCATTGATGATTTTGGCTATCGACCTCAGCAAGAAAATCAGGTACTGGCCCTGCCCAATACCATCTCCGTTGCAGTGTTACCCAATGCTCCCCACGCCCGCGAAATGGCGACTAAAGCCCATAACGGTGGTCATGAAGTCCTGATCCACCTGCCGATGGCGCCACTCAGCAAGCAACCGCTGGAGAAAGACACCCTTCGTCCGGACATGAGCAGCGCAGAGATTGATCGTATTATTCGTGATGCGGTCGGCAAAGTGCCGTACGCCGTGGGGCTGAATAACCATATGGGCAGCGCCATGACGTCGAGCCTGTTCGGCATGCAGAAAGTGATGCAGACGCTGAGCCACTACAATTTCTATTTTCTCGACAGCATGACGATTGGCAACAGCCAGTCAATGCGCGCTGCCGCCGGGACGGGCGTGAAGGTCATCAAACGTAGAGTGTTCCTGGATGACAAGCAAAACGAGGCGGATATTCGGGTGCAGTTTAATCGTGCGATTCAGCTTGCGCGCCGAAATGGCTCGGCGATTGCGATTGGCCACCCGCATCCCACGACGGTTCGTGTGCTTCAGCAGATGGTGTACAACTTGCCGCCGGATATTACCCTTGTCCGACCAAGCAGCCTGCTCAATGAGCAGCAGACAGACACCTCGACGCCGCAGAATAGCGGCCCGGCTCAACAGCCCGCCACATCGCGTAACCCGTTCCGTGGTGTGAAACTGTGTAAACCAAGACAACCACAGCCGCCAGTGTATGCCAGCCGCTTCTTTACCGTGCTCGGCGACAGCATTACCCACAGCACGCTGGTGCAGTATATGCAGCTACAGTGGCAGGGATGGGATCAGCCCTGAATCAACGAGGCTGCGGAAAGGCAGCCTGCTTTTTCGTCTATGATGATGAGTCCAGAGTAAACGAATTATCGAGAATTCGACCGTAAAGTGTGCGATCCGAACCTTTTGCTTCGCTATAACCCGCTTTATGGGAAAGTTTGTAAATTCCGACAAGATCCTGATTCAGTTTATTGATGACATCAGCATTAACAGGTTCATTTATAAACTGACGGATGTAGAATCTTTTATTCCCAATGACGGGTTGCTCTTCAACCAATGCTTTGAAAAAAGCAAACTTCTCGATCCCAAACAATAAGGTATAATCAATTAAGAAGTACTCAATCAGGGCATCATATTTCTGCCAGTACTGATACAAGAGATCCCTGACCATAACGATATATGGGTCGTTTTTCTGTGATGCCAAAAAATAGGCTGTCCAATATCCAAGACTGATCGCCTCATCTGTATTTCCTTCATTGAAGCGTAAAGAAGAAAAATCACAATGAAACAGGTGGTCTGGAATTCTGCGTGTGAGGTATACAGTGGCATCCATCCAGATCCCCCCATACTGAGCCAAAAGGCTACACCGAACGATGTCAGAGTAATGCGCTTTGCTGATTAAACCACGTTGGTATTTCTCGATAATATAGGTTGGTAGAGAAATATAGCCCTTAATATTCTCATCATCGAGAATGACGACCCTGGCATCACCCACATTTTTTTGGATAGACTCTACGCAGCGTTTGACTAAAATCGGAGCCTGTTCAATCCCCTGAAACCAGCAAACCCATACAATTTTTTCAGTCTGACGCAGTGAAACATTATCTGCAGTTTTCTCAGGCGAAACATTTAATTCATTAAGAACATCAAAAATGTGTTGTTTCTTTTTCTCAATGAAATAGCGGTTAAGCGCGGTAAAAAAAGAGAGATTTGTTTTTTTACTCCACCGGCGAGTCGATTTTATGAGTTTGTTTAATAAACCAATATTTCTCATGACAGACATCCCGAATCAGTTTAGAAAATTGCCTTCAGCGCCCGGCGGAACAACTTCATTCTTAGTTTGAGATCTTTCTTTTTACCCATCAGCAATCTGTTCATTTTCACAGCGCTCATCCCACGAAAAGACATCAGCTGGAAAAGGTTATTACTCTTCGTTTCCTCACTCATAAGATCTCTGAACTTGAAATAGAGCTTACGATAGGAGGTATACTTCTTTATCTGCTTGGTGATTCTGTTATCGCTATGCTCCGCATCCACCATCTGGGTACTAAATGGGTATTTCAAACCCGGACCAAAATTTGCGATCAGTTTTATCCACACATCGCGGTCTTGTTGTTGCTTGATTTCCAGAGAAAAACATCCTACCGACATCAACTTTTCTCTGGTCGTAAGCACTTGGTTACCGACTACATTCTCGCAGAGTATATCCTGCAGCCCAATAACTCGATAGGTATCTATATTTTTAGCGTGCTCTCGGTCTTTATCCAGGCGCGTCAATGTGTCGCAAACAAAAGCATATTTGTCATTGTATCTACTGACAAGAAGCGATATGCGTTCTGGCAGAAAATAATCATCATCATCCAGCCCAGTAACAAATTTGCCTTGTGATAATGCATAGCCGCAGTTGCGGCTAAAATTGGAACCGCTGTTAATGGCATTACGCTGATATACAAAACGAATGAATCGTTGTTCACACTCATCGCGAAGGGAATCTATCAGCATTGATGTCTTTTCATTGGAGAAATCGTCAATCACGATCAATTCAATCGCCAGATAATCCTGAGCGATAACAGAACGAATAGCCCTTTCCAACAGGTCTTCCCGGTTGTGGGTGGTGATGATGACGGAAACCAACTCTTGCATACACAGACTCACTTCATAAATCGAGGCGTTTTCACTGCCAGGAAGAATACTCTGTCACTGGCAGAGAAGCAAAATGATCACTTCACCACATCACGGTGGCGGTTCTGTGTCAGGAAGACAACAAACATAATCAATGTCAGCATCCAGGCGGTAGGCGTCGTTTTTGAATAGAACATCACTCCACTAAACCCAAACATTACCATGGAAGTCAAAAAAGCAAAGAGAGCAAAACTTTTTATCTGCCGAAGTGAATACCATGCCAAGGCTATGACAAAGCAGACATAAAGCAGAACCCCAGAAGGCCCTTTGGTTGACACCGCCTCAACAAACTCATTATGCAGATGCCCTCTGATATAACTCAATGCTCCCGATAAGCTAGGATCTTCCTTAACAGCTTGTCTTATAAGAGTATTACGCTGATCAGTAGATTGCCAAAGATAATTATGTTCCGACGCAATTAATCCTGATTTCCACATAGCGAATCTCGCGCCGACAGAGGTGTTACTGTTATCATTTTCATAGGCCGAAACATCTTTGTTCAAATCATTATAACGCTGGACCAGATTGTCCTTCATCATGAAAGCACCCGCCATAAAGGCCAACAGTAATACAGCAATTCCTCTCCACGGGATATGTCGTTGCTTATAGCAGCGAATACAGAGCAGACCTGCAAATATAATAGGGTAGACCATAATCGCAGCGCGAGTGCCTGTTGTGACAAGAATAATAAAGGTCACAAAGAAGTGTGCAAGAATAAGTAAATCTTTAAAGCGCATCCGCGAATGCTGGAGGACCATCATGATATAATATGACAGGAAACCGACTGTATATGCAGCACCAGTAGAGCTCGCGCCGCCTCCAAGAGAAAACTCAACTCTCTGTAAACCTAATTCAATATGTTGGTACCAGGCATACGCAATCATGATTATTTGAAGAATCATAATCACTGCATAATGGATTTTATTATTGCCAATTTTAAATTTTTCGTTGACTGAGAAGGCAAAAATTAAAAGAGATCCATATATGCAAATTTTACCCACTTCAAGATAGGCACGATATGAGTTAATCGCCGGACTATTATTGACTTTATATAATCCATACCATGCCAGGTCACAGATCCCAGTGATTAAGAGAACCAGACATAACCAAAACACTTCCGTTTTGTAGAGATGTTTAATATTGTAAATAACTAAGAAGAATGAAATAAAACCCGCGACATTCAGTAACTTATTAGAAAAGTCGGGTGACAGGATGATACTGCCAAAGGCCACGACACAGAGGCCAAAAATCAATTCTGTCATCCGAACCTGTATGCTTTGCCCTTTCAAACTCGTCATTATCGTTCTCAATCAGTTACTCAATGGTAAAATTTGAATTTAATTCTTTAAAAGACTGTAAAAAAACAGCATCTTAACCAAACTGGTGAGCAATCATGCCATAGTTAATGCATGCTGTTCCAGCTATATATCTTTCCAGTTGTATCCATGATCATAATGGGTTTCTGGTAGGTCTGGAGCCAAGATTTAAGGTTTTTATCTTTGCTTTCAACCCGATGAACGCCTAACCACAGCTCAGCAAGCGTGTTGGTATCATCTGTAGACCATGGCGTGTTGTAATCTCCGGTCCATTTTTTATTCTCTGCAACTTCCGGGCTGTACCAGATGAACGCGGGAACAGATAAAGCCTCTTTAGGAGGATTAGCGCCAGCGTGGGAGTAGACTACAGCACGCGAAGGATCGCGTATTAAGGCATGGTCCGAAAAATAGAACACAGACGACCGTGAATGAGAAAGTTGGCTAAATATTTTACCCATGAGCTCATCGGTGAATCGCACAGAATTATCATAGCAATCATCGGCTTTACTGCCGTCTTTAAAGAAGGAAGCCGTCTCAGGGAAACGCTTGCATGCCGGTTCATGGCTACCGTAGATGTGCAATACGATCAGTTTCTTGCCCGGCTTTGCAAGAGCCTGACTCAGCAAGGGCAGTAATGCGTCATCAAACCCACCCTCTACCCACTGATGCTGTTTCGTATTCATAGCAATCCCGGTAATCACGTTATTGTACGCCCCTCCTTTGCCTTGCCGGCTGTACCAGTGCGTCTCATAACCTGCTTTATTCGCGACACCGATAATATTGTCGCCATACAGAACAGGTTCTGGCTTTTGCACAGAAGCTGCGGTGAGTGCTAAGGGCACAGCCATAATAGTCACGGGAGCAGGACTCACGGCATGGCGGAACAGCAGGATATTCTTCTGCTGGGACTCCAGCTGTGGCGTGGTCTCTCTTTCATAACCATAAATACTCATATTTGACGTGCGTTCTGACTCGCCGACGATGAGTATATAATTGTCAATGCCTGTATCCGTGGTCGTTATTTTATAATCTGGTGCATTTTTATTAATAGTAGCCACGACATTGATATCCGCGAATGCCTGCATAAATACTTTTGATGTACTCAGTGGCGTTGAATTCACGACTCGCTGAGCCATACTGTCCACTTTACTTTTGCGCATCTGATGCAGTGCGGCCTGGACTGTGTAACCCGTCAATAAAAGTACCAGCAAGATAAGAGGGTATTTTCGAAATCTATTTGGAATCGCATCCAGGCCACTATTAATCGTGAACATGAACAGGGCAAATAAGGCTAAGAAAATGCTACAGTCTCGCCAATACAACCCCAGCATTGAATATGCTTCACTGCCAGTAGTATTCATAACACTTAACGCGAAGCCATATGTGAAAACGGAATTAAAATTTGTCCAGGCATATAATTGCAAAGCAAGATCAGTCGCAATAAGCCCGAAGAAAAAAGCACCAGCAAGATTTCTTAAAAAATTATTACCAATGCAACGTAAAGCCAACATCAATAATATAAAAACTAGAGTGCGATTGATAACGGCATTATAGCGTGCATTAATAAAATTAATTAATACTACTGCCAAAACGGACAAAATAAGCGGGATCCACGTGAAAAATAATGCGCTTTTTTTAGATCGATTCTTTTCAATAGTTAACGACATTTCACGTAATTCCCACGTAGTAATTTCAATAGTGAATATGGATTATAATTAGCAGGCTTATCGAATTATCATGGCGCTATCATCACTCGACATGCATTATGGAATTGATAAGGAAAAAATCATTGAGCACCAGTTTATCAATCTGGTGCTCAAAGAGGAAGGTTAATCCCAGCTCAAAATCACTTTCCCGGACTGGCCGGAACGCATCGCGTCAAAGCCTTTCTGGAAGTCATCAACGCCGAAACGGTGGGTAATGATTGGGGAGAGATCCAGCCCTGACTGGATAAGCGCCGCCATCTTATACCAGGTCTCGAACATCTCACGCCCATAGATGCCTTTGATGAACAAGCCCTTGAAGATGACTTTGGTCCAGTCGATAGACATATCTGATGGCGGTATCCCCAGCATCGCAATACGCCCGCCGTGGTTCATGGTGTCAAGCATGGTACGGAACGCGGGTGGTGCGCCTGACATTTCCAGGCCCACGTCAAACCCTTCGGTCATGCCCAGTTCGGCCATGACATCAGTCAGGCTTTCTTTGGACACGTTAACCGCGCGAGTCACGCCCATTTTACGCGCCAGATCCAAACGGTATTCATTCACGTCAGTAATCACGACGTTACGCGCACCAACGTGTTTCGCGACGGCAGCGGCCATAATACCGATTGGGCCTGCGCCGGACACCAGCACGTCTTCACCGACCAGATCAAACGACAGCGCCGTGTGAACCGCATTACCGAACGGATCGAAGATAGACGCCAGATCATCAGAAATGTTATCCGGGATTTTAAAGGCGTTGAACGCCGGCAGAACCAGATATTCAGCGAAGCAACCCGGACGGTTAACCCCAACCCCCGTGGTGTTGCGGCAAAGATGTGTGCGGCCTGCGCGACAGTTACGGCAGTGGCCGCAGGTGATGTGACCTTCACCAGAAACGCGATCGCCGATTTTAAAACCTTTCACTTCCTGGCCAATACCGACAACTTCACCCACATACTCATGGCCCACAACCATCGGAACCGGAATGGTTTTCTGCGACCATTCGTCCCAGTTATAGATGTGCACGTCGGTGCCGCAAATTGCGGTTTTGCGAATCTTAATCAGCAGGTCGTTATGTCCGACCTCCGGCTCCGGAACGTCGTTCATCCAGATACCTTCTTCGGCCTTCAGTTTCGATAATGCTTTCATCTCACATCCTCAGGCAATCACGCCCAGTTGCTTACCGATGCGGGTAAACGCGTCCACCGCACGTTCAATTTGCTCAGGTGTATGCGCCGCAGACATCTGCGTGCGGATACGCGCCTGACCTTTTGGCACCACCGGATAGAAGAAACCGGTGACGTAAATCCCTTCTTTTTGCAGCTCGCGGGCAAAGTCTTGCGCCACGGTCGCTTCACCCAGCATCACCGGGATAATGGCGTGATCGGCACCGGCCAGGGTAAAGCCTGCGGCAGTCATTTTTTCGCGGAACAAGCGCGCGTTGGACCACAGGCGGTCACGCAGCTCAGCACCTGACTCCACCATTTCCAGCACTTTGATAGAAGCGGAAACGATGGCCGGAGCCAGTGAGTTGGAGAACAGGTATGGGCGGGAACGCTGACGCAGCCACTCGACCACCTCTTTACGCGCCGCGGTGTAGCCGCCGGATGCGCCACCGAGCGCTTTGCCCAGCGTACCGGTGATAATGTCTACGCGGTCCAGCACATCGCAGTATTCGTGCGAGCCACGGCCGTTTTCGCCGACAAAGCCGACTGCATGGGAGTCATCGACCATCACCAGCGCATCGTATTTGTCTGCCAGGTCGCAAACGCCTTTCAGATTGGCAATCACGCCATCCATCGAGAACACGCCGTCTGTGGCGATCAGCACATGGCGAGCGCCGGCTTCGCGAGCTTCTTTCAGACGCGCTTCCAGCTCCTGCATATCGTTGTTGGCATAACGGAAACGCTTCGCTTTACACAGACGTACGCCATCAATAATAGAAGCGTGGTTCAGCGCATCAGAAATGATGGCGTCTTCCGGGCCGAGCAGGGTTTCAAACAGTCCGCCGTTGGCGTCAAAGCAGGAGGAGTAAAGAATCGCGTCTTCCATACCGAGGAAATCGGCCAGTTTCTTTTCCAGTACCTTGTGGCTGTCCTGCGTTCCGCAAATGAAACGCACGGAGGCCATGCCAAATCCGTGGCTGTCCATCCCGGATTTTGCCGCAGCAATCAACTCAGGATGGTTTGCCAGGCCGAGATAGTTGTTAGCGCAGAAGTTGATGACATGGCTGCCATCGCCGACGGTAATGTCCGCCTGTTGGGCAGAGGTAATGATGCGCTCTTCTTTAAACAACCCTTCCGCACGGGCGGTTTCCAGGTCGCTGGTTAACTGTTTGTAAAAATCACCACGCATTGCAACTCTCCAGATTCGGCAAAATTTGGAACATATTACCCAATGCTATAGGTCTATACGAGATGACGCTGCGTCGGTTAAGCATTTTTGTAGCATAAATCACGTGTATCCTTGCGGGTTGTCGGTGAATGTGAAGACTCTGCGTAGTGATGGTATGATAAGAACCATTAGCGTCCGGGATAGTCCCGGTCACCCACATTCAAAGGTTATCGTTATGATCATCGTTACCGGCGGCGCAGGCTTTATCGGCAGCAACATTATTAAAGCCCTGAATGATAAAGGCATCACTGACATCCTGGTGGTGGACAACCTGAAAGACGGCACCAAATTCGTTAACCTGGTCGACCTGAATATCGCCGACTATATGGATAAAGAAGATTTTCTGATCCAGATTATGTCTGGCGAAGAGATGGGCGAAATCGAAGCCGTCTTCCACGAAGGTGCCTGCTCTTCCACCACTGAGTGGGACGGCAAGTACATGATGGATAACAACTATCAGTATTCCAAAGAACTGCTGCACTACTGCCTGGAGCGCGAAATCCCGTTCCTGTACGCCTCTTCTGCAGCAACCTACGGCGGCCGCACGTCTGACTTTATCGAGTCTCGCGAGTATGAAAAGCCGCTGAACGTTTACGGCTACTCCAAATTCCTGTTCGACGAATACGTGCGTCAAATCCTGCCAGAAGTGGATTCTCCGGTTGTCGGTTTCCGTTACTTCAACGTCTACGGACCGCGCGAAGGCCATAAAGGCAGCATGGCGAGCGTAGCGTTCCACCTCAACACCCAGTTGAACAATGGCGAAAGCCCGAAACTGTTCGAAGGCAGCGACAGCTTTAAGCGCGACTTCGTTTACGTCGGCGATGTTGCCGCGGTGAACCTGTGGTTCTGGGAAAACGGCGTGTCCGGCATTTTCAACCTCGGCACTGGCCGCGCGGAATCCTTCCAGGCCGTGGCAGATGCAACGCTTGCGTATCACCAGAAAGGCAGCATTGAGTACATTCCGTTCCCGGAAAAACTCAAAGGCCGCTATCAGGCGTTTACTCAGGCTGACCTGACTAACCTGCGTGCTGCGGGCTACGATAAGCCATTCAAAACCGTTGCCGAAGGCGTGACGGAATACATGCACTGGCTGAACCGCGACAGCGATACAAATTCACAAAATCATTGAAGCGGTATCAAGGCGGCAACTGAGTGACCCCCCAGGAGCATAGGATAACGATGTGACTGGGGTGAATGAAGGCAGCCAACGCAGAGACAGCTTGAAGGATGAAGTGAATGAAGATATTGGTGATTGGCCCGTCATGGGTGGGCGACATGATGATGTCGCAAAGTCTCTATCGCACGCTCAAGGCGCGCTATCCCCAGGCGATCATTGATGTGATGGCACCCGCGTGGTGCCGTCCGCTTTTATCGCGTATGCCGGAAGTGAATGAAGCCATCCCAATGCCGCTCGGTCACGGTGCGCTTGAAATTGGCGAACGCCGTCGGCTCGGGCGCAGTCTGCGTGAAAAACGCTACGATCGCGCTTACGTCCTGCCGAACTCTTTCAAATCGGCGCTGGTCCCGTTCTTTGCGGGAATTTCGCAACGTACCGGCTGGCGTGGCGAAATGCGCTACGGTTTACTGAATGACGCCCGCGTCCTCGACAAAGCAGCCTGGCCGCTGATGGTCGAGCGCTATGTCGCGCTGGCGTATAACAAAGGTTTCATACGTTCTGCGAAAGATTTACCGCAGCCGCTGCTCTGGCCACAGCTCCAGGTCAGCGAAAGTGAAAAATTACAGGTAGCTTGCGCATTTTCGCTTTCCACTGAACGCCAGATGATTGGCTTCTGCCCCGGTGCGGAATTTGGTCCGGCAAAACGCTGGCCGCATTATCACTATGCAGAACTGGCAAAACAGCTGATCGACGAAGGTTACCAGGTGGTGTTATTCGGCTCAGCCAAAGACCACGATGCCGGGAACGAGATCCTGGCGACGCTCAGCCAGGAACAGCAGGCCTGGTGCCGCAACCTGGCGGGTGAAACGCAGCTTGAACAAGCCGTGGTTCTGCTTGCCGCCTGTAAAGCGGTCGTCACCAATGATTCTGGTCTGATGCACGTCGCCGCAGCGCTGAACCGGCCACTGGTTGCGCTATATGGCCCAAGCAGCCCGGATTTCACGCCGCCGCTGTCGCACAAAGCCAAGGTTATCCGCCTGATTACGGGCTACCACAAAGTGCGAAAAGGCGACGGCGAAGAGGGTTATCATCAGAGCCTGATAGACATTACACCAGACCGTGTGCTGGAAGAGTTAAACCAGCTGCTGCTGGCCGAGGACGCATAACGGATGCGCGTATTGATCGTTAAAACGTCCTCAATGGGCGATGTGCTCCACACATTACCTGCGCTGACCGACGCCGTTCAGGCGATTCCTGGTATCCGTTTTGACTGGGTGGTTGAAGAAGGATTTGCACAAATTCCCGGCTGGCACGCCGCAGTAGACAAGGTTATCCCGGTGGCAATCCGCCGCTGGCGCAAAGCGTGGTTCTCAGCCCCCGTTAAGGCCGAACGCCTCGCGTTTCGCCAAAAAGTGCAGGCCGAAAAGTATGACGCCATCATCGACGCCCAAGGACTGGTGAAAAGCGCGGCGCTGGTCACACGCCTCGCGCACGGCATCAAGCACGGTATGGACTGGCAAAGCGCCCGTGAACCGCTGGCGAGCCTGTTCTACAACCGCCGTCATCACATCGAAAAACAGCAGCATGCGGTCGAACGCACCCGCGAGCTGTTCGCGAAAAGCCTCGGCTATACAAAGCCCGATGCGCAGGGTGATTATGCGATTGCGCAGCACTTTGTGAACACTGACTGCGCCACGGCGACGCCTTACCTCGTATTTCTGCATGCCACCACGCGCGACGACAAACACTGGCCGGAATCCCACTGGCGGGAGCTGATTGCAAAACTGGCAGGTAGCGGTCTGAACATCAAACTGCTGTGGGGCGCGCCGCATGAAGAAAGCAGAGCAGAACGTTTAGCCGAAGGCCATGATTACGCTGAAGTGCTACCGAGAATGAGCCTTGAAAAGGTAGCCGACATCCTTGCTGGCGCGCGTGCGGTCGTGTCGGTCGATACCGGACTCAGCCATTTAACGGCTGCGCTGGATCGCCCGAACATCACGCTTTATGGCCCTACCGATCCAGGCCTTATCGGTGGCTATGGAAAAAACCAACACATTTGCCGTCCTGATAGCTCATCGCAACTGAGCGACCTGAGTGCGGCGACCGTTTATGAGCGATTAAACACCTTACTGGCCGCAGAGAGTCATCATGCTTGATTTTTTCTCACCGAATCGTCCGCCAAAGCGAGTTCTGATCGTTAAGCTGCGCCATCACGGGGATGTGCTGCTAACGTCCCCGGTCTTTACCGTGTTGAAGAAAAACTGGCCCGACGTCGAAGTCGATGCGCTGGTCTATGATGATACGCAGGCCATGTTGACCAACCATCCGTCGATTAATCAGGTGCATACCATCGGGCGCAACTGGCGTAAGCAGGGTTTTATCAAACAGCTGACGCTGTATCGGGCATTGCTCAATACCCTGAAAGCCCGCGATTACGACGTACTGATCAATCTGACAGAGCATTGGCACGGCGCGCGTCTGGCCCGTCGCCTGAAACCACGCGTGTCTGTTGGCTTCAAGCCGGATAAACGCACTGGTCTGGCACGTCGTCGCTGGGTAAACTCCTTTACTACGCTCTACCCTGCCATTCAGGACAATTCGCGCCATATGGTTGAGGTGAATCTGGATGCGCTGCGCCATATCGGCATTCATCCGCAAACGGCCGAAGACAAAAACACGCTGTTCGTGCCGGGTGACGAAGCGGAAGCCTCAATCGTGCAAAAGTTGGCGGATTTCGGCGTTGTTTCAAAATCATATGTGCTGGTACACCCGACCTCTCGCTGGATGTTTAAAGCCTGGTCGCTGGATAAGCTTGCCGTCACTATCGATACGCTTTCCGCGCGCGGTCTGCCGATTATTCTTTCTGCGGCACCGTCCAAAGAAGAGAGCGAATACATGGATGGTCTGCGGGCACTGCTCACCCAGCCGTACCATGATTTAAGCGGAAAACTGAATTTAAAAGAACTGGGCGCATTAATGAAGCATGCCCGGCTCTATTTTGGCGTCGATTCCATGCCGATGCATTTGGCGAGCGCGGTGGGAACGCCCACGGTCGCCATCTTCGGCCCAACCGGTGCGATTAAATGGGCACCGTGGGGCGTGCAGTACCGGGTTATTACCGCAGGTTTTACCTGTCAGCCTTGTGGAAAAGCGGGCTGCGGGGATAGCCATGTTTCAGATTGCATCACTGCCATCACCTCTCAGCAGGTACTGAGCGCGATTGATACACTGCTTCTGGAAAACCCGGCATGAAGCTCGCTATCGTCAGACAAACCTATAACCCTAACGGCGGTGCAGAACGATTCGTCTCCCGCGCGCTGAATGTGTTGGCCCGCGATACCGAAATCGATGTCACCCTGATCGCACGAAAATGGGAAAATGCGGCAGGCTGGAATACATTGACTATCGACCCACCGTTTCGCAATCGCCAGGCTCGCGAAGAAGGTTTTGCTGCAGCTGCAGCTGCGCATTTTAAGGATTTTGATCTCGTCCAGAGCCACGAACGCATCCCCGGCGCATCCATTTTCCGCGCAGGTGACGGCGTTCATGCAGCCTGGCTCGAGCAATACAACCGTATTCAGTCGCCTCTGACCCGCTGGGCGCAGTCTTTTAGCCGTTACCACCGCTACATTCTCAGCGCTGAACAGCAGATGTTTACCCACTCTAACCTGCGCAAAGTTATCTGTAACTCGCGTATGGTGCGGGATGATATCGCCCGCCGTTTTGGCCTGAGCGACGATAAGCTGACGGTGATTTATAACGGGGTCGATACCCAGCATTTTCACCCCGACGTGCGTCAGACTTCAATGCGTGGTCGTCTTGGCATTCCGGATAACGCGCCAGTGCTGGCGTATGTTGGCTCCGGTTTCACCCGTAAAGGCGTGGCCACGGCGCTAAAAGCGATTCAACCGCACCAGGATGTCTGGCTGTTAATCGCAGGTCACGATAAGCATGCATCAAAATTTGCGAAGCTTGCCAGTACGTTAGGTGTCTCTGATCGCGTGAAATTTCTCGGGCCAGTTTCAGATGTGCGTGAAGTCTACGGCAGCGCAGACGCACTTATTTTACCGACGCTGTACGATCCGTTCCCGAACGTCTGTGTAGAAGCCCTGGCCTGCGGTTTACCGCTGTTGACCAGCAACGGCTGCGGCGCAGCGGAGTGGATTGAGGAAGGAAGCAACGGCTGGGTTCGTGACGCGCTTGACGTTCCGGGATACCAGCAAGCGATCGCTGCCTGGCTAGAAGGACGCCATCGTGGCGTTGATTACGCGGCGGCGGCACGCGCCACCGCAGAACCCTATACGCTTGAAAGCATGGCCAACAAACTGCAGGACCTTTACCGCGAACTGCTGGACTGAGTCGCGTCGGTAAAGACCTTCTCCATCGCCGTCAGCATGCATTCACGGGTAAAATGAGAATTAAGATACTCATTCCCCTGGCTTGCCAGTTGGCGGCGCAACACTGGGTCATGATACAGCGTGAGAATGGCATCACGCAGTCCCTCTACGTCCTGCTGTGCAATCAGTAGCCCCGTCTTCCTGTCGATAACCGCATCTGCCGTCCCGCCTGCATCCGTCGCGATTGTCGCAATACCTGTCGCTAAAGATTGCAGCACACCTTGTGGTACACCTTCCATGTCGTGGGAAGGACTGATGGCAATATCAAATGCCGGGAACCAGCGTTCCGGATCGGGCTGATGACCCGCCAGTACCACACGCGTTAAGAGATTGTGTTGGATAACTTCACTTTCCAGCACTTCACGATGCGGACCATCGCCCACAATGACGACCTTAATTCCCGGGATATTGATTTGCGCCAGCGCCTTGAGCAGTACGCTATGGCCTTTATTCGGTCTTAAATGCGATACCACACCCAGCCAAAAATCACCCTGACTAAGATCGCAGTGATTGCGGGCAGCATCTTTGTCACCAGGATGAAAACGCGAGGTATCGACTCCGCTAGGCACGGAAGTGGTGTTTTCCAGCGGCACACCCAGGGCCACCATTTGCAACCGCAGCGCTTCTCCTGTGGAGACAATATGCTTGCAGGCTTTACGGTAAAGCCAACGCGTCGTCCAGTTATTGCGAGGCACACCGGATGCATGGCGCGTGCGAATGAGCGGAAGTGGGCGAGATAAGAACAGGTTTGCCAGGGCAACAAGCCAGGTATCAGCGGAGTTATGACTATTAATAACGTCGATAGTGTCCCGATTGTCGCTAATCCAACGGCGTAACGTTCGTAAATTACCGATGTTCTTACGCTTCAGCGGCATGGTCACCACGTTGAGTCCTGCCGAGAGCGCCAGCTGATGCAGCGGGGCAGATTCAGGGCAGAGGATAGTCACCTGGTGTCCACGCTGTATCATGCCCAGAGATTCGTTGATGATACGCAGCGGTTGACCGCCTTTTCCGCCGTCTGCTTCGGTGTGGACAATGTGCATAGGGTTCCTGTCGATGGACTGCCTGAAAGTAAACGGATTATATCGCCAGTACGCGCTGCCAACAAAGAGGCAACTTCAGGGATGCAGTGTATAATGCCGCCACACCAAGCGTGGCGTGCAACTAAACGGAGAGTCCATGTCCGAACAACCCCTTCTGAGTCTCGTTGTCGCGGTATATAACGGCGAAAAATTTCTCAGTGCCTTTTTTGACAGCATCACAAACCAGCATATCGACAACCTGGAAATGATTCTTGTGAATGATGGTTCAACTGATAACTCTGCTGAGATCCTGAACCGCTACGCCAGTAAATTTTCGAATTATCGAGTGATTGAGCAAGCCAATCAGGGGGTTTCTGCCGCAAGAAATACCGGACTGGCTGTTGCCACAGGTCAGTATTTGGCTTTCCCGGATATTGACGATGTCATCTATCCCGGCATGTATCCACGTTTACTGGAGATTGCCATTCAAAACCAGCTTGATGTTGCGACCTGTAATGGGACTTACGTCTACGATGATGGCCGCCCATCCAAAAAAATATTCCCCTCCGACAAGCTAACTTCTACCGGCGTGTTGGCGGGTACTACCTGGCTTCAACAAGCGTTATCTTCCCGTAAATTCCTGCATGTCACTTGGCTGAACATCTACCGTCATGCATTTATCAAAAACCAGGGATTCACCTTTGAGCATGGGCTACGCCACCAGGATATCCCATGGACAACTGAAGTACTGCTAACCGCGAAACGCGTGCAGTACATTGATGAGACTTACTATGATTATCTGATTCATTCTGCGTCAGTTTCACATACACCGGGTACGGACGATACGCGGATCCGTAACTCCCAGCACTACATGAAAATCCTCGAAATGCTGAACGATATTAATCAGCGTTACCCGCAGCAGGTCTCACTCGCTCCAGCCTGTCGATGGCAAATTGCAAAAGAAGGCCTCGGAATATTGCATAGTATCAATAACATATCCGACAAACAGAAACGCAAAATGATTACCCAGGAACTCTTCGACCGGGGCATCTGGAAGATGATCTGGAACAATGCCCGAGGGCTTCGCCAGCACTGGCGTTTAGGCCGTCGCTACTTCCGTTTGAAACGTTATCTGACCGATTGAACGTCCAGATTCCCAAAGGGATAGCTTTAAGCACGCTAAATGCTTAGAATTTGCCCGCCGAAGTATAAAAACGGATAACTCGCTTGGAATTTCTGTATACCACCTTGCTCTACCTGATTCAGCCGCTGGTCTGGCTGCGGTTATTGTTGCGCAGCCGAAAGGCGCCCGCGTACCGTAAACGCTGGGCTGAGCGCTATGGCTTTTGCAAAAATAAGGTAGTGCCTGATGGCATACTGCTGCACTCCGTCTCCGTAGGCGAGACGTTGGCCGCCATTCCGCTGGTGCGTGCGCTGCGCCATCGTTACCCGTCATTACCGATAACCGTCACAACCATGACGCCAACCGGTTCTGAACGGGCAATGTCCGCCTTCGGCAAAGATGTGCAGCATGTCTATCTGCCGTACGATTTACCCGGCGCGATGAACCGCTTCTTCAATACCACGCGTCCGAAGCTGGTTATCGTGATGGAAACCGAGCTATGGCCAAACATGGTTGCCGCGCTGCATAAGCGCAAAATCCCGCTGGTGATTGCCAATGCGCGTCTGTCTGAACGCTCAGCTAAAGGCTACGGCAAGCTCGGCAAATTTATGCGTCGACTACTGAGCCGCATCACTCTGATTGCTGCGCAGAACGAAGAGGACGGTAACCGTTTCCTCGCGTTGGGCCTCAAACGCAATCAGCTCACTATTACCGGTAGCCTCAAATTTGATATCTCCGTGACGCCAGAACTGGCGGCACGTGCGGTGACGTTACGTCGCCAGTGGGCGCCGCATCGCCAGGTGTGGATCGCAACCAGCACCCATGACGGCGAAGAAAAAATCATCCTCGACGCCCATAAAAAGCTGCTGGAAACTTTCCCGGACCTGCTGCTGATTCTGGTGCCGCGCCATCCTGAACGCTTTGCTGACGCCCGTGAACTGGTGCAGAAAGCAGGTATGCCGTTTACCCTGCGCAGTACGGGTGAAATTCCTTCCGCTGCGACTCAGGTGGTCATCGGCGATACCATGGGTGAGCTGATGCTGCTGTACGGAATTGCTGACCTGGCCTTTGTCGGCGGCAGTCTCGTCGAACGTGGTGGACACAACCCGCTGGAACCGGCCGCGCATGCCATTCCGGTATTGATGGGCCCGCATACCTTCAATTTCAAAGACATCTGCGCCAAACTTCAGCAGGATGACGGGCTCATCACGGTCACCGATATGGACACGCTGGTGAAAGAAGTCTCTACGCTGCTGACTGATGAAGATTACCGCCTCTGGTATGGCCGCCATGCCGTCGAAGTGCTTCATCAGAATCAGGGTGCGCTTGCCCGTCTGCTACAGTTACTGCAACCCTATCTGCCTCAGCGGAGCCACTAATGCCAACTCGCCTGTCGGTGGTGATGATCGCCAAAAATGCTGCCGATCTGCTGCCGGATTGCCTGGCATCAGTGCAATGGGCTGACGAGATTGTTCTGCTGGACTCCGGCAGCGACGACAACACCGTTGAACTGGCAAGAAGTCTTGGCGCGCAAGTCCATGTAAACACCGACTGGCAGGGCTACGGCATTCAGCGCCAGCGCGCGCAGGCACTCGCCACCGGCGATTATGTGTTCATGATCGACACCGACGAACGCGTTACGCCTGAGCTCGAAAAATCCCTTCGCGACGCCCTTGCGGCCCCGGAACCGGGCGCCGTTTACAGTATCGCTCGCCGTAACTATTTTCTCGGTCGTTTTATGCGTCACAGCGGCTGGTATCCTGACAGAGTTCTGCGTCTTTACGAACGCGAGCGCTGGCAGTACAACGATAATCGAGTGCATGAATCCCTCGACAGTCGCGGCGCAAAAGTTGTTGAGCTAAAGGGCGATTTGAAGCATCTGACCTGTCGTGATTTTGCTGAGTTCCAGCGTAAACAGCTGGCTTACGCCACGGCATGGGCGCAGGAACGTCATCAGAAAGGCAAGAAAACCTCACTGGCAGGTATTTTTGGTCACACCCTGGGCGCGTTAATCAAAACGCTTATCCTGCGTGGCGGCGTTCTGGATGGCGCACAGGGCTGGCTGCTGTCGGTCGTGAACGCGCAGTATACGTTTAACAAGTACACCGAGCTGTGGGCGCTGAACCGCGGCTTTAGCAAAAAGGCGTGAGTCATGAGCACAAAAGCCATCTATCCAGGCACGTTTGATCCCATCACCAACGGCCATCTCGACATCGTTACCCGCGCCAGCTGCATGTTCGATAAAGTGCTGCTGGCCATCGCGTCCAGCCCAAGTAAAAAACCGATGTTTGACCTGGATGAACGCGTCGCGTTAGCCAGCCAAGCGACGTCACACCTGACTAATGTGGAAGTGGTGGGTTTTAGTGACCTGATGGCAAATTTTGCCCGCGCACAGCAGGCCAACATCTTGATTCGGGGTTTACGGGCGGTGGCGGATTTCGAATACGAAATGCAGCTGGCACACATGAATCGCCACCTGATGCCGGAGCTTGAGAGCGTGTTCCTGATGCCATCAAAAGAGTGGTCGTTTATTTCTTCGTCACTGGTGAAAGAAGTGGCGCGCCACGATGGCGACGTCGCCCACTTCCTGCCGCCTGCTGTCCATCAGGCGCTGATGGACAAGCTGAAATAATCACTTCTGGCAGCGGCGGCAGTAAAATGTTGCCCGCTGCGCATGCTTCGTCGCGATAATCGGCGAGCCGCAGACCCGACAAGGTTCATCCTTCCGACCGTAGACCTGCAATTCTTGAGCAAAATAGCCCGGCTTACCGTCGCTTTGCAGGAAATCTTTCAGCGTCGTCCCGCCCTGTTCAATAGAGCGCAGCAGCACCGCCTTGATGACACGCACCAATAACGCGCACTCCTCCGCAGAAAGCGATGACGCAAGCCTGTCAGGGTGAATGCCTGCGGCAAACAGCGACTCGCTGGCATAGATGTTCCCCACCCCGACCACCAACTTGTTATCCATCAACCACGGTTTGATCGGCGTTTTCTTTTTCGCACACTTCTCGCGGAAGTTATCGGTGTTAAAAGCCTCACTCAGAGGTTCCGGGCCGAGATGTGCCAGCACGCTGTGGCCTTCCAGCTCTTTGGTCCATAGCCACGCGCCGAATCGGCGAGGGTCAGTGTAACGCAGCACTTTGCCGTTACTCATCACCAGGTCGACATGATCGTGCTTCTCTGGCGCTCGTTCTTCGGCGAGGATACGCAAACTTCCCGACATCCCGAGGTGGATGATTATCCAGCCGTCAGGCAGCTCAAGCAGCAGGTATTTGGCGCGACGCTGAACGCTGAGTACGGGCTTATCGCTGAGGCTATGAATTTCCGCAGATACGGGCCAGCGCAGTCGGCCGTTGCGAACAATCACATGCAGGATGGTCTCACCGACCAGATGCGGCTCTATACCGCGACGGCTGGTCTCGACCTCTGGTAATTCAGGCATGACGTCTCCAAAGATAATGCGGGATACGTTCTATTATGGGGATGAGCAGAAAACAAAAAACCCCGCCGAGGCGGGGTTTATATACAAGAAAACTAAAATTATTTGATTTTAGCTTCTTTGTACAGAACGTGCTGACGGACAACTGGATCGAACTTTTTCAGTTCCAGTTTTTCCGGCTTAGTACGCTTGTTCTTCGTGGTGGTATAGAAGTGACCAGTACCAGCAGAAGAAACCAGCTTGATTTTCTCACGAATACCTTTAGCCATGATTTAATTCCTCTTAGTACTTAGTACTTTTCGCCACGGGCACGCAGTTCAGACAGAACTGTATCGATGCCTTTCTTGTCAATTACACGCATACCTTTAGCAGATACACGCAGGGTGACAAAGCGCTTCTCGCTCTCAACCCAGAAACGGTGAGAGTGCAGGTTCGGCAGGAAACGGCGCTTAGTCGCGTTCAGTGCGTGGGAACGGTTGTTACCGGTCACCGGACGCTTGCCAGTTACTTGGCAGACTCGGGACATGTCTATTCTCCAAAAATCAAATTAGCTCGAGCTTCGTATAGGGTATTGGCGCCTCGTCAGGCTGCTACAGCCCGGTCTGACGGTTCTAAGTGAACTCGTATAGCCAGGCCCAAATGCCAAACCCGAGATTCTCAAAGGTGGCGTAGTATACGCTGACTCCGCGGTGTGCTCAAGTCCCGAACAGACAAAGATCCCGGTGGATCGCTAAATCCATCCGTGTTCAGCAAAAGAAATTATCTCTCCTTTGCCGACAATCAAGTGATCGAGGACGCTTATCTCCATGAAGTGACAGCACTTTATCACTCTTTCGGTGATGATTCTATCCGCTTTACTAGGCTGAGCACTGCCTGAAGGATGATTATGTGCGAGTATCAGCGCCGCCGCATTGACCTTAATGGCCTCGCGGACTATCTCGCGAGGGTGAACTTCGACATGACTCAACGTCCCGCTGAACATCCGGCTATGCTTTAACACCCTGTTTTGGCTATCTAAGAAGATAACCATGAAGATCTCACGCTCTTCTTTCGCCAGCTGACTTTGCAGAAATTCACGCGTGGCATGAGGGCTGCTC
The DNA here is from genome assembly GCF_024764835.1 of Scandinavium hiltneri. Classification (GTDB taxonomy): domain Bacteria; phylum Pseudomonadota; class Gammaproteobacteria; order Enterobacterales; family Enterobacteriaceae; genus Scandinavium; species Scandinavium hiltneri. The sequence goes on from NZ_JALIGE010000074.1 coordinate 340,115, forward strand.
AGCGGGTTTTCCTGCATCATCAGCTGAAGAGTAAAAAAACGCCGCGCCAGTTCGGCAATCCCTTTGAGTTGGGCATATTTGGCGATGCCAATGCCGTCCATCCTGAGAAGTTCAGACTCTGGTGCCAGCAGCAAGCCGTGCAACGAACCAAAATGTTTCAGCAAATAATCGGCGAAAGAAAGCACATCTCGTCGCTGCGTACCTGTTCGTAAAAACAGGGCCAGCAGTTCAACATCACTGAGTACTTCAATCCCATCGGTTTGCATTTTTTCACGCGGCAAAATCCGTTCAACGTCTTCCATACGTCTTCTCCTTTTGACGACAGCTATCTTGCCATGCGCCCCCTCATGCTCACGACAGCGGATTGCCACACTTGCGTAACGCCTCGCAAAGTGGATTTTCCTTTGCAGCACGACAACGGAGGGATTGTGATAAAATGGGCGCATTCCGATGTCTTCCACAGGAAAGAATCATGTTAAGCCTGGCCGGTAAAAAAATCGTTCTTGGCGTCAGCGGAGGTATCGCTGCTTACAAAACGCCGGAACTGGTGCGCCGCTTGCGCGAACGTGGCGCAGAAGTCCGTGTCGCCATGACAGACGCTGCGAAAGCCTTCATCACGCCATTGAGCCTTCAGGCGGTATCCGGTTTCCCGGTGTCCGACAGCCTGCTGGACCCTGCCGCCGAAGCCGCGATGGGTCATATTGAGCTCGGAAAATGGGCTGACCTGGTGATTTTAGCCCCGGCAACCGCCGACCTCATCGCCCGCATTGCCGCAGGCATGGCCAATGATCTGGTCTCTACCATTTGCCTCGCCACTGCGGCCCCAGTCGCCGTCGTACCGGCGATGAATCAGCAGATGTACCGTGCAGCAGCGACCCAGCATAACCTGGACACGCTCGCTTCACGTGGGCTGCTGCTCTGGGGCCCAGACAGTGGTAGCCAGGCCTGTGGCGATATCGGCCCAGGCCGTATGCTGGATCCGCTGGTGATTGTCGAGATGGCGGCAACGCATTTTTCGCCTGTCAAAGACCTGCAACATCTCAATATCATGATTACCGCAGGCCCTACCCGCGAACCGTTAGATCCGGTGCGTTACATCACCAACCACAGTTCCGGTAAAATGGGCTTCGCGATTGCAGCAGCAGCAGCACAGCGTGGCGCTAACGTCACACTTGTCAGCGGCCCTGTTGCAATGGCTACGCCGCCATTCATTCAGCGCATCGATGTAACGACGGCGCTGGAAATGGAAGCTGCGGTCCAGAAAAATGCGCAAAATCAGCACATTTTTATTGGCTGCGCAGCGGTTGCTGACTATCGTGCAGCAGCCATTTCGGACGAGAAGATTAAAAAGCAAGGCGATGAATTAACGATAAAAATGATTAAAAATCCGGATATCGTTGCTGGTGTTGCCGCGCTCACGACCTCTCGTCCTTATGTCGTAGGGTTTGCCGCAGAAACAAATAATGTGGAAGAATATGCGCAGCAAAAGCGAGCCCGCAAGAATCTTGATCTGATCTGCGCGAATGATGTATCGCAAGAAAATCAAGGGTTTAATAGCGATAACAACGCATTACACCTTTTCTGGCAGGATGGAGATAAAGTCTTACCGCTTGCGCGAAAGGAACTCCTGGGCCAACTACTACTGGACGAGATCGTTACCCGTTATGATGAAAAAAATCGACGTTAAGATTATGGACCCGCGTGTTGGCGAGCAATTCCCGCTGCCGACATACGCCACCTCCGGCTCTGCCGGACTTGACCTGCGAGCCTGTCTTGATGAAGCCGTAGAACTGGCTCCTGGCGCAACCACACTGCTGCCAACGGGCCTGGCTATTCATATCGCGGATTCCTCCCTGGCAGCCGTTATCCTGCCGCGTTCCGGTCTCGGCCATAAGCACGGTGTCGTGCTGGGTAATCTGGTCGGCCTTATCGACTCAGATTATCAGGGCCAGCTGATGGTTTCCGTCTGGAACCGTGGTCAGCAGAGCTTTACCATCGAGCCGGGCGAACGTATTGCCCAGATGGTGTTTGTTCCTGTCGTTCAGGCAGAGTTCAACCTGGTGGAAGAGTTTGACGCCACCGATCGTGGCGAAGGCGGCTTCGGCCATTCAGGACGCAAATAAGCCGTTCTGAAGCAGCATCCAGCAGCGAAATAATGCAATAACATCACCGCAAGCGCTTGTTTGCGGTCGTTGTGTGGATGTCCGCCTGACGAGTGTTTATTTTCAGGGGTATTTGAAAACATGGCAGAAAAACAAACCGCGAAACGGAATCGTCGCGAAGAAATACTTCAATCTCTGGCGCTTATGCTTGAATCCAGCGATGGTAGTCAACGTATTACTACCGCAAAGCTGGCCGCCTCAGTGGGCGTTTCCGAAGCGGCGTTGTATCGCCATTTCCCAAGCAAAACCCGGATGTTTGACAGCCTGATCGAGTTCATCGAAGACAGCCTGATCACCCGTATCAATCTGATTTTGAAAGATGAAAAAGACACCAACGCCCGTTTGCGTCTGATTGTGCTATTGATTCTCGGTTTCGGTGAACGTAACCCGGGTCTGACACGCATTCTGACCGGTCATGCCCTGATGTTTGAACAGGACAGACTGCAGGGTCGCATCAACCAGCTTTTCGAGCGCATTGAAGCTCAGCTGCGTCAGGTATTACGCGAAAAGAAAATGCGCGAAGGCGAAGGCTACGTTAACGATGAAACGCTGCTGGCTGGCCAGATTCTGGCGTTCTGCGAAGGGATGCTTTCCCGCTTTGTGCGCAGTGAATTCAAATACTGCCCAACGGAAGATTTTGATGCCCGCTGGCCGCTGGTTGCGGCGCAACTCCAGTAAACAAACCGGGCGCGATGCCCGGTTTCTTTTTTATACGCCAAACTCTTCTCGATACGCCCGGACTGCCGCCAGATGGTCGGCCATCTCCGGCTTTTCTTCCAGGTATGCAATCAGGTCTTTCAGAGTGATAATAGAAATCACCTGACAACCATAGTCACGCTCAACTTCCTGAATCGCAGAAATTTCCCCGCGTCCGCGCTCCTGGCGGTTCAGCGAAATCAGCACACCCGCAAGCGTTGCGCCATTAGCCTGGATGATTTCCATCGACTCACGGATAGCCGTTCCAGCGGTGATCACATCGTCGACCAGCATGATTCGGCCTTCGAGCGGACTGCCCACCAGGTTGCCACCTTCGCCATGGGTTTTGGCTTCTTTGCGATTAAAGCAGTACGGCACATCGCGATCGTGATGTTCAGCCAGTGCGACCGCGGCAGTCGTGGCAATCGGGATACCTTTATACGCTGGGCCAAACAGCAGGTCGAAATCGATGCCTGAATCCATTAGCGCTTCAGCGTAAAAACGGCCTAACAGCGCCAAATCGCGCCCGGTATTAAACAGCCCGGCATTAAAGAAATAGGGACTTTTGCGCCCGGATTTCAGCGTGAATTCGCCGAACTTTAATACCTGCTTGTTAAGCGCAAATTCAATAAACTGGCGCTGATACGGTTTCATGGATTCGCTCCTCATCCTGTTTTCTACAGACAAAAAAAGGGCGACTCATCAGTCGCCCTCTAATTAATTTTCTAACGCCGCTTTCTGCGTCGTGACAATGGATTCGATTCCCCCTCGGGCCAAAGCCAACAAGGTAAGAAGTTCCTCATGGGTGAACGGTTCGCCTTCTGCCGTCCCCTGCACTTCGATGATGCGGCCATCTTCGGTCATCACCACGTTCATGTCAGTTTCTGCGGCGGAATCTTCAACGTATTCCAGGTCGCACAGCGCTTCACCAGCAACGATACCGACGGAAACCGCCGCAACCATGCCTTTCATCGGGTTGGTTTTAAGTTTACCGGCAGCAACCAGTTTGTTCAGGGCATCAGCCAGGGCTACACAGGCACCGGTAATGGATGCGGTACGCGTGCCGCCATCAGCCTGGATGACGTCGCAGTCCAGCGTAATGGTGAATTCACCCAGCGTTTTCAGGTCAACGGCAGCGCGCAGGGCACGAGCGATCAGACGCTGAATTTCCATGGTACGGCCACCCTGCTTGCCTTTCGCGGCTTCGCGGGCGTTGCGGGTGTGGGTAGAACGCGGCAGCATGCCGTATTCGGCGGTGATCCAGCCCTGGCCCTGTCCTTTCAGAAAACGCGGGACGCCTTCGTCAATGGATGCAGTGCAAAGCACTTTGGTATCACCGAATTCGACCAGCACAGAGCCTTCAGCGTGTTTGGTGTAGTTACGGGTCAGGGTTACGGGACGCACCTGATGAGCGCTACGGCCTGCTGGACGCATGATGATATCTCCGGCTTAAAACGAATGTGGCTGCGCATTATACACAAAATCATTTAGGTTGCATCGCGGCGGCAACTGAGCGAATCCCCAGGAGCTTACATCAGTAAGTGACTGGGGTGAGCGAAGGTAGCCAACAAAGAAGCAGCCTAAAGGATGACGTGTATATACGGATTAAGGACGCATATTCCTATCATGAGAAAGCCCCGCTAGCTATAATCCCCCCATCTCTCCTTTAAAAACAGGAACGTCTATGATCCGCAGTATGACCGCCTACGCCCGTCGTGAAATCAAAGGTGAATGGGGCAGTGCCGCGTGGGAATTGCGCTCGGTAAACCAGCGTTATCTCGAAACTTACTTCCGCATGCCGGAACAGTTCCGTAGCCTGGAGCCGGTTGTGCGTGAGCGTATCCGTGCCCGTCTGACGCGTGGCAAGGTCGAATGTACCCTGCGTTTTGAACAAGATCCGAGCGCGACCGGCGAGCTCATTCTCAACGAAAAGTTGGCGAAACAGCTGGTCACGGCGGCCAACTGGGTCAAAATGCAGAGCGACGAGGGCGAAGTTAACCCGGTTGATATTCTGCGTTGGCCGGGGGTTATGGCCGCTCAGGAGCAAGATCTTGATGCTATCACCGCTGAAATCCTCTCTGCCCTTGATGGCGCACTGGATGACTTCATCGTTGCCCGTGAAACTGAAGGCACCGCGCTGAAAGCACTCATTGAACAGCGTCTTGACGGCGTCAGCGCCGAAGTTGTCAAAGTCCGTGCGCATATGCCTGAAATTCTCCAGTGGCAGCGCGAGCGTCTGGTCTCGAAGCTTGAAGATGCGCAGGTGCAACTTGAGAACAATCGCCTCGAGCAGGAATTGGTCATGATGGCTCAGCGTATTGACGTCGCTGAAGAGCTTGATCGTCTCGAAGCCCATGTGAAAGAAACCTGGAACATCCTGAAAAAGAAAGAGGCTGTGGGTCGTCGCCTCGACTTTATGATGCAGGAGTTCAACCGTGAATCGAACACGCTGGCGTCTAAATCCATCAACAGTGAAGTCACCACCTCCGCCATCGAGCTGAAAGTGCTGATTGAACAGATGCGCGAGCAGATTCAGAACATCGAATAAGCGAACAGGCCCGGTTCACGCCGGGCTTTTCACCCCCCGGACTTCAACGCGCGTTAAACAGCATACTTTTACTAATCCATAAAAAAGCAATATCGCCTTAGACTGGCCTATAGCTGTCATTTCAAATAACAAAAACTAATCCTTTTCAGTTTGCCTTAGAAAATCTCAATCGCTACCAACCGCACAAATCGCTAATCTGCCGCTCTGACTTGCGAGGGCAATTATGCTGCTACATATTCTTTATCTCATCGGGATCACCGCGGAAGCGATGACGGGCGCGCTGGCAGCCGGACGTCGCCGGATGGATACGTTTGGCGTTATCATCATTGCCACTGCCACCGCGCTCGGCGGCGGTTCGGTGCGCGATATCCTGCTCGGACACTACCCTCTGGGTTGGGTTAAACACCCGGAATACGTGATTATTGTTGCCATCGCCGCAGTGCTGACAACCATCGTTGCCCCCGTGATGCCACATCTGCGTCGCCTGTTCCTCGTTCTTGATGCGCTTGGCCTGGTGGTGTTCTCCATCATCGGCGCCCAGATTGCGCTGGACATGGGAGAAGGCCCGGTAATCGCCTGTATCGCAGCCGTGGTAACGGGCGTCTTTGGCGGCGTGTTACGCGATATGTTCTGTAAGCGCATCCCACTGGTGTTCCAGAAAGAGCTGTACGCTGGGGTCTCGTTTGCTTCTGCGGTGCTGTATATCGCCCTACAGAACTATGTCAGCAACCACGATGTGGTGGTGATTGCCACGCTGTTGTTCGGCTTTACCATGCGCATGCTGGCGCTCCGTCTAAAACTGGGTCTGCCGGTATTTCATTACAAGCACAACGCGCATTAATTCTTAAAGCCAGCAATCCCCTGCTCCGTAAGCCACTGAGCCAGGGCGCTCACCTGCGAGTCACCCAGCCAGCGCCTCAGTTGGCTGGTTTTGGTTTTTCCGGTCATAGGCAACGTCTGCCACTCCTCTTCTTTCATCTGTTCAAGCTGCTGCCAGGTACGCCCTGCAAGACTCGGTAGCGCCTTTTGATTCAGCGGCATCCCCATCGCCTGTAGCCATTGGACAAAAGGCTGCTGCCTGGCAAAGTCAAATTTGTGCCACACCTGGCGGGCTCTGTCACTCGAGAACCCCGGCGTTTGCTGGAGCTGGGTTTCACTGAGCGTTAACCAGGAAAAAAGATGCGCGAAGTGGTGGGTCTCATTGAGCTGCCGCCAGAGCGATACCCCCACACCGTCGAGGTGCAACTGCTGACTTACCCATACCAGCCGCGCCAAAAACTGCGGCTGGCACTGTTCTGTATTCCAGTAGCAGGTTAACGAATCAAAGGTGCCTTGTGGCGGCAATGGCTTGGTCCTGTCGGTTGTTCGCCAGGCTACATCATCAATTCTTGGGATCCCTTGACCGGCAAGGCTGATGTTCAACCGATCGCCGGGCGCAATATCCCGCTCCTGCCAGCGTTTTAGCGAGCCAACGTTGACCCGCCGAACCTGTTTGTCATCGAGCAAAATGGGCACCAGATGCGCCACGACGGCTATCTTGCCTGTACGACCCACGCTGAACTCAATCGATTTCACTTCGGCGATTTGCGTCGCCGGGGGATATTTCCACGCGATTACCCAGTTGCCCTCTCCGGGCAGCCAATTTCGAGATTCAGGCTCTTTCGCCGCGCGGACCACAACGCCATCGGTGGCAAAAGGCAGCGGCGAGGTAAACCAGTGCTGGCGAAGCGTAGAGACATCCGAAATCGCCTTTACCGGTCGTGAATAATCAGCGACCAGTGGATACCCGGCTTCGCTTAGCAACCTCAGCCGTTCAGACATTTGCGCCGGGCCATCTGGCCAGGCCCAAATAAACACAGATAATTCATCGAGCAAGGTTGAACCCGATTTACGCAGCATAGCCCCGGACACTTTAGACCGGGCATTCATACCCCCCATTTGCTGCTGTATATGCCCTTCTTGCCGAAGGAACAGCTCCCCTTGCAGAACGCTGTCTACAAGGCGGCCTTGCACCGTTTTGGGAATAGCGGGAATTTGAAGCGCTTTGCGGGTCCAGTCTTCACCCGCACGACCATTGCCCCGGCTAATAGCCTGCACGAGCACGCCCTTGCGATACACCAACGTTATCGCCACTCCGTCGACTTTGGGCTGAACCCACAGATCTGTCTTGTCATGCATCCACTGAGAGACTGCCAAACTGTCTTTCAGCTTTTTGACGCCTGTATGCGCCACCGGATGCGTAAGCTCTCCTTTAATATCCGGCAGCGCAGGTTCCTCAGCGGGATTGCCAAAACAGCGCCGCCACTGCTGTAACTCCGCGCTAAGTTGATCGAATTTTTCATCGCTTATCCCACTGCCACCGGACTGCCAATAAGCGTCGTTCCATTCGTCTATCTGTCGTTGTAGACGGTCAATTTCCTGTATCGCTCTGGCATCCGACCACGCCGGACAAACGGCTTGCGCACTCAACGTTAACGCTATCAGCAGCACTGCTAAAATCCCTCTTATCCCTGTCATTTTTTGTCTCCTGCTCGTTTACGACAGGTTGTAGCGCGAACAAAAACAGGTGACGAGAGGGGTTTTTCGGTATTGCGCGCATGCTCCAGAAGAATTTGTGTTGTTGCTGCAACAGTCAGAAAAATCAGGAAAGGCGTGCGCAAAAGGGAAGAAACTGACGTAAAAAGTGTGACAAAGGCTACGTCACGCAGCGGCGACGTGTATAATAGGCTCGTATGTAGACTTTCTTTCGACTCACATACACAAGACTCTCATGGCTCAAGGCACGCTTTATATTGTTTCTGCCCCTAGTGGCGCGGGTAAATCCAGTCTGATTCAGGCATTACTGAAAACCCAACCGTTATACGACACCCAGGTTTCTGTTTCACACACCACGCGCGCGCCGCGTCCGGGTGAAGTTCACGGTGAGCATTATTTCTTTGTCGATCACGCCGATTTTAAAACGATGATTGGCCGGGACGCGTTTCTTGAGCACGCCGAAGTGTTTGGAAATTATTATGGTACGTCGCGTGAAACCATCGAGCAGGTTCTGAAAACCGGCGTAGATGTGTTTCTTGATATCGACTGGCAGGGTGCGCAGCAAATCCGCAAAGCTATGCCCGAATCACGCAGTATCTTTATTCTGCCGCCGTCTAAAGACGAACTCGACCGCCGACTACGCGGCCGTGGCCAGGATAGCGAAGAAGTTATCGCCAAACGTATGGCGCAGGCTGTAGCGGAAATGAGCCACTACGCCGAATACAACTATCTGATTGTGAACGATGATTTTGATACCGCCCTGGGCGATTTGAAAACCATTATTCGCGCTGAACGTCTGCGCATGAGCCGTCAAAAGCAACGCCATGACGCTTTAATCAGCAAATTATTGGCAGACTGAACACACATTCAGTATCATGCCCAGTCATTTCGTCATCTGTGGAGCTTTGAAATATGGCACGCGTAACTGTTCAGGACGCTGTAGAGAAAATTGGTAACCGTTTTGACCTGGTGCTGGTCGCCGCGCGTCGCGCTCGTCAGATGCAGACAGGCGGTAAAGATCCGCTGGTACCAGAAGAGAACGACAAAACCACCGTAATCGCGCTGCGCGAAATCGAAGAAGGTCTGATCAACAACCAGATCCTCGACGTTCGTGATCGTCAGGAACAGCAAGAGCAGGAAGCCGCAGAACTGCAGGCCGTTACCGCCATTGCTGAAGGTCGTCGTTAATTAACCCTGCGGGTCGCCCTTGTATCTGTTTGAGAGCCTGAATCAACTGATTCAAACTTACCTGCCAGAAGACCAGATTAAGCGTCTTCAGCAGGCTTATCTCGTTGCACGTGATGCTCACGAGGGACAGACACGTTCAAGCGGTGAACCCTATATCACGCACCCGGTAGCCGTTGCCTGCATTCTGGCCGAGATGAAACTCGACTATGAAACGCTGATGGCAGCCCTACTGCATGACGTGATTGAAGATACCCCCGCCACCTACCAGGATATGGAACAGCTGTTTGGCAAAAGCGTTGCTGAACTGGTAGAAGGGGTGTCCAAGCTTGATAAGCTTAAGTTCCGCGATAAGAAAGAGGCGCAAGCCGAAAACTTTCGCAAGATGATTATGGCGATGGTGCAGGATATCCGCGTCATTCTCATCAAACTTGCCGACCGTACCCACAATATGCGCACCCTGGGCTCTCTTCGCCCGGACAAACGCCGCCGCATTGCCCGCGAAACGCTGGAAATCTACAGCCCGCTGGCGCACCGTTTAGGTATTCATCACATTAAAACCGAGCTCGAAGAGCTGGGCTTTGAAGCGCTGTATCCTAACCGCTACCGCGTTATCAAAGAGGTAGTAAAAGCGGCACGTGGCAACCGTAAGGAGATGATTCAGAAGATCCTTTCTGAAATCGATGGACGGTTACAGGAAGCGGGAATTCCGTGTCGCGTCAGCGGCCGTGAAAAGCATCTCTACTCCATTTACTGCAAAATGGTGCTCAAAGAGCAGCGTTTTCACTCGATTATGGATATCTACGCCTTCCGCGTGATCGTCCATGATTTCGACACCTGCTACCGCGTGCTGGGCCAGATGCACAGCCTGTACAAGCCGCGTCCTGGCCGGGTGAAAGACTACATCGCGATTCCAAAAGCCAACGGATATCAATCGTTGCATACCTCTATGATTGGCCCGCACGGCGTGCCAGTTGAGGTGCAGATTCGAACCGAGGACATGGACGTGATGGCAGAAATGGGTGTCGCCGCACACTGGGCATACAAAGAGAATGGCGAAAGCAGTACCACTGCACAAATCCGCGCCCAGCGCTGGATGCAAAGCCTGCTCGAACTGCAGCAGAGTGCCGGTAGCTCGTTTGAATTTATCGAGAGCGTAAAATCTGATCTCTTCCCGGATGAGATTTATGTTTTCACCCCGGAAGGCCGCATTGTCGAACTTCCAGCCGGTGCGACACCGGTCGATTTCGCCTACGCGGTCCATACCGATATCGGTCATGCCTGCGTCGGTGCCCGCGTCGACAGACAACCCTATCCGTTGTCGCAGCCGCTCACCAGCGGGCAAACGGTCGAAATTATTACCGCGCCGGGCGCACGCCCGAATGCCGCGTGGCTGAACTTTGTGGTCAGCTCGAAAGCGCGCGCCAGAATCCGTCAGCTGCTGAAAAACCTGAAGCGCGATGACTCCGTCAGTCTCGGTCGTCGTCTGCTGAACCATGCGCTCGGCGGCAGCCGCAAGCTCGCCGAAATTCAGCAGGAAAATATCCACCGCGAATTAGTCCGCATGAAACTCGCCACGCTTGACGATCTGCTGGCCGAAATCGGTCTGGGCAACGCCATGAGCGTGGTAGTCGCGAAGAACTTACAGCAAGGCGAAGCCGGTGCAGCGCAGCAGCCAACGCCGTCGGGTCACGGTCATCTGCCGATTAAAGGCGCCGATGGCATACTGATAACCTTCGCAAAATGCTGCCGTCCAATTCCAGGCGATCCGATCATTGCCCACGTCAGCCCGGGCAAAGGGCTGGTTATCCACCACGAGTCGTGCCGAAATATTCGCGGTTACCAGAAAGAGCCGGAAAAATTCATGGCCGTGGAGTGGGATAAAGAGACCGAACAGGAATTTATCACCGAAATTAAGGTGGATATGTTCAACCATCAAGGTGCGCTGGCGAACCTTACCGCCGCGATCAACACCGCCTCGTCCAATATTCAGAGCCTGAATACGGAAGAGAAAGATGGTCGCGTTTACAGCGCCTTCATTCGTCTGACGGCACGCGATCGCGTCCATCTGGCCAACATCATGCGCAAAATTCGCGTTATGCCTGATGTGATTAAAGTCACCCGCAACAGAAACTAGTTCAATGAACCCAAAACGTTATGAGCGTATCTGTGAGATGCTCGCCAGGCGTCAGCCTGACCTGACCGTCTGTATGGAGCAAGTCCACAAACCCCATAATGTCTCGGCAATCATTCGCACTGCCGATGCCGTTGGCGTGCACGAAGTCCACGCCGTCTGGCCAGGGAACCGCATGCGCACCATGGTTTCCAGTGCTGCAGGCAGCAACAGTTGGGTGCAGGTCAAAACCCACCCGACCATTAGCGATGCCGTCGCCACGCTGAAAGGCCGTGGCATGCAAATACTGGCAACTCATCTCTCTGATAAAGCTGTAGATTTTCGCGAAATAGATTACACGCGACCGACCTGTATTTTGATGGGTCAGGAAAAAACCGGCATTACTCAGGAAGCATTAGACCTCGCCGACCAGGACATCATTATCCCAATGACCGGCATGGTGCAGTCGCTGAACGTTTCGGTCGCCTCAGCCCTTATTCTCTATGAAGCCCAGCGCCAGCGGCAAAACGCAGGCATGTACCTGCGCGAAAGCAGTATGTTGCCGCAAGAAGAACAACAGCGCCTGTTGTTCGAAGGCGGCTACCCGGTGCTGGCACACGTCTCCAGGCGTAAAAATCTGCCTTACCCACACGTCAACGAGCGTGGGGAAATAGAGGCCGATGCGCAGTGGTGGTCTGTCATGCAGGCGGCGAAATAAGCCATGGGAGGCCGTCTGCTGGATGCCGTCCCGCTGAGCGCACTCACTGGCGTTGGCGCAGCGCAGACCAGCAAACTGGCTAAAATCGGTCTGCACAACGTGCAGGATTTGCTCCTGCACTTACCGCTGCGTTACGAAGACCGAACCCAACTTTACCCTATCAATGACCTGCTGCCGGGCATCTACGCCACGGTTGAAGGCGAAGTTCTCAACAGCAATATCACTTTCGGCGGCCGCCGAATGATGACCTGCCAGATAAGCGACGGCACTGGCATCCTCACCATGCGCTTTTTCAATTTCAACGCGGCGATGAAAAACAGTCTCGCCACGGGCCGCCGCGTGCTGGCCTACGGTGAAGCAAAGCGTGGGAAATACGGCGCAGAGATGATCCACCCGGAATATCGCGTGCAGGGTGATATGAGCGAGCCGGCGCTGCAGGAAACGCTGACGCCGGTCTATCCAACCACCGAAGGTGTGCGCCAGGCTACGCTGCGTAAGCTGACCGATCAGGCGCTGGATTTACTTGATACCTGCGCCATCGCGGAACTGCTGCCGCCGGAACTGGTGCAGGGTTTGATGAGTCTGCCGGAAGCATTGCGCACCCTGCACCGCCCGCCGCCGTCGTTGCAATTGACTGATTTAGAAAGCGGCCAGCATCCGGCACAGCGCCGTCTGATTATGGAAGAGCTGTTGGCACATAACCTGAGCATGCTTGCACTTCGTGCGGGCGCACAGCGTTATCACGCCGAACCGCTGGGCCCGAAGGACGATCTGAAAAATGGTCTTCTCGCCGCGCTGCCATTTAAGCCAACCGGGGCTCAGGCCCGCGTGGTGGCAGAAATCGAAAAAGATTTAGCCCAGGATATCCCGATGATGCGCCTCGTTCAGGGCGACGTCGGTTCCGGGAAAACGCTGGTTGCTGCCCTCGCTGCGTTAAGAGCAATCGCCAATGGCAAACAGGTCGGGCTGATGGCGCCGACGGAACTGTTAGCCGAGCAGCACGCCACCAACTTCCGTAACTGGTTTGCACCATTGGGTATTGAAGTGGGCTGGCTGGCGGGCAAGCAAAAGGGCAAAGCACGTCAGGCGCAACAGGAAGCCATTGCCAGCGGTCAGGTACAAATGGTGGTCGGCACCCATGCCATTTTCCAGGAGCAGGTTCAGTTTAACGGCCTGGCGCTGGTTATTATCGACGAACAGCACCGCTTCGGCGTTCATCAGCGTCTGGCGCTGTGGGAAAAAGGCCAGCAGCAGGGTTTCCATCCACATCAGCTGATCATGACCGCCACGCCAATTCCCCGCACCCTGGCGATGACCGCGTATGCCGATCTCGACACGTCGGTTATCGACGAAATGCCGCCGGGTCGTACGCCCGTCACGACGGTCGCCATTGGTGATACCCGTCGCCACGAAATTATCGAACGCGTGCGCAATGCCTGTATGCAGGAAGGCCGTCAGGCTTATTGGGTCTGCACGCTGATTGAAGAGTCTGATTTGCTGGAAGCGCAGGCGGCAGAAGCCACGTGGAAAGAGCTGAAAATTGCGCTGCCAGAGCTAAATATTGGTCTCGTCCACGGACGCATGAAGCCGGCTGAAAAGCAGGCGGTGATGCAGGCTTTCAAGCAGGGCGAGCTGCAATTGCTTATCGCCACCACGGTGATTGAAGTCGGGGTGGACGTGCCAAACGCCAGCCTGATGATTATCGAAAACCCGGAGCGTCTGGGCCTGGCGCAGCTGCACCAGCTGCGTGGCCGTGTGGGACGCGGAGCGGTCGCCTCTCACTGTGTACTACTCTATAAAGCACCGCTGTCGAAAACGGCGCAGAAACGCCTGCAGGTATTACGCGACAGCAACGACGGCTTTGTGATTGCGCAAAAAGATCTCGAAATTCGCGGCCCGGGCGAGATGCTCGGCACCCGTCAGACCGGCGCGGCTGAATTCAAAGTCGCCGATTTGCTGCGTGATCAGGCGATGATCCCGGACGTTCAACGCATCGCCCGTCATATTCATGACAAATACCCGCCGCAGGCACTGGCGTTAATTGAGCGCTGGATGCCGGAAACCGAACGTTATTCCAACGCGTAGCCTTTTGGGCTGCGTGCCATTCTTAGCTTCCAAAACGAGTATGTTATGAGACGAGAACTTGCCATCGAATTTTCGCGTGTGACCGAGGCCGCCGCGCTTGCCGGTTACAAATGGCTGGGTCGTGGTGATAAAAATATCGCCGACGGCGCCGCCGTGAATGCCATGCGCATCATGCTCAACAAGGTCAATATCGACGGCACCATCGTGATTGGCGAAGGCGAAATTGACGAAGCCCCAATGTTGTTTATCGGCGAGCAGGTCGGCACTGGCAACGGTGATGCGGTCGATATCGCCGTGGATCCAATTGAAGGCACCCGCATGACCGCGATGGGTCAGGCGAACGCTCTGGCCGTGCTGGCCGTAGGCGATCAAGGCTGTTTTCTGAACGCTCCAGATATGTACATGGAAAAGTTGATCGTCGGCCCTGGCGCAAAAGGCGCTATCGACCTCAATTTGCCGCTCGAAGAGAATTTGCGCAATGTAGCGAAAGCGCTCGATAAGCCGCTGTCTGAGTTAACCGTTACCATTCTTGCCAAACCGCGCCACGATCAGGTGATTGCCGATATGCAAAAGCTCGGCGTGCGCGTTTTTGCCATCCCTGACGGCGACGTTGCGGCCTCCATTCTGACCTGCATGCCTGACAGCGAAGTTGATGTGCTGTACGGGATTGGCGGCGCGCCGGAAGGCGTGGTGTCTGCCGCGGTTATCCGCGCACTGGACGGCGATATGCACGGCCGTCTGCTGGCACGCCACGACGTTAAAGGCGACTCGCCGGAAAACCGTCGCATTGGCGAAAACGAACTCGAGCGCTGTGCAGCGATGGGTATCGAAGCCGGGAAAGTGTTGCGCCTCGACGAAATGGCCCGCAGCGACAACGTTATTTTCTCCGCCACCGGCATCACTAAAGGCGACCTGCTGGACGGCATTACCCGCAAGGGCAATATCGCCACCACCGAAACGCTGATGATCCGCGGTAAATCGCGCACCATCCGCCGCATTCAGTCGATTCACTATCTCGACCGCAAAGATCCGGAAATCCAGCTGCACATCCTCTGATATGCCCTAAATAATTCGAGTTGCATTGAGGCGGCAAGTCCGTGAGTCCCCAAGAACTTACACAAGTAAGTGACTGGGGCGAGCGGACGCAGCCAACAAAGATGCAGCTTGAAGTATGACGGGTATATTTGATCAATAGAGCTTTCCAGCCTTTCGGGGCTGGAAATCTTTCCTCCTGGTAGCGAAGATAGGACTATCAACGTAGCGAGGAGAAGATAATGGCGGATTGGGTCACAGGTAAAGTTACCAAAGTCGAGAACTGGACAGACGCCCTGTTCAGCCTCACCGTTCATGCCCCCGTTCACCCCTTCACGGCCGGACAATTCACCAAGCTTGGGCTGGAAATTGACGGCGAGCGCGTCCAGCGCGCCTATTCCTACGTCAATGCGCCCAATAATCCTGACCTCGAGTTTTATCTGGTGACGGTGCCAGAGGGCAAACTCAGCCCGCGTCTGGCGGCGCTCAAACCCGGCGATGAAGTGCAATTAGTCAGCGAAGCGGCAGGTTTCTTTGTGCTGGATGAAGTGCCAGACTGCGATACGCTGTGGATGCTTGCGACCGGCACGGCGCTCGGCCCGTATCTGTCGATTCTGCAGGAAGGGAAAAATCTGGAGCGTTTTAACAACTTCGTGTTGGTGCACGCGGTACGTTATGCCCACGATTTAAGCTATTTACCGTTGATGCTGGAACTGCAAAAACAGTACCAAGGGAAACTGCGCATCCAAACCGTGGTGAGCCGCGAGGAAGTGTCAGGCTCGTTAACCGGACGCGTACCGGCGCTTATCGAAAGCGGAGCGCTGGAAGAGGCCGTGGGCCTGACGATGACCACCGAAAACAGCCATGTGATGCTGTGCGGAAACCCACAGATGGTGCGTGATACCCAGCAGTTGCTGAAAGATTCCCGGCAGATGACCAAACATTTGCGTCGCCGACCGGGCCATATGACGGCCGAACACTACTGGTGATCAGCGGTATTTAACGGCAATCGTTTCTTTTCCGAACTTATTTTCGCCCTGGGTTCCAACGAACGCGCCCAGGTCGATAAGCATCATCACCATAATCAGGGTCGGAATAAAGCGGCCTACGCCCCACTGCCAGACACCCGGCAGCACCGCCCAGTTACCGGCGAGAAGCATCCACGCGAGGATCATCAACAGCGCCCAGATGCCTGATTTACCCCGGTCATGCAGGCGTTTAACGGTCACAGCTGCCGTCGGCCAGAGCAGGCACACCAGCGCAAACGCGGCGGTTTGCAGATTCAGTAAACCACTGCCCGCGAGGGTGAACAGCACAATCATCGCCAGCACCCAAATGCCTATCCAGATCCAAAAATCACGGCGCCCAATACGCCCATTAATCGAAAATAACCACTGCTGTAGGGTCATGGAAAATTCCTTATCATCGTAATACCACGTAGTTTACCCTGAAGTGGTCTCTTTTTGACAAGCGGGGCGGTTTACCGTTTTAATCATCCCCAGGAAAAAATCTTAGGTGGTGTACATGACGAAATGGCTGACTTTGTGTTTGATTGGGCTTACAGCGCTGGCTGTCGGCCAAAACGCGCTGTCGGCTGAAACGGGCGAATCCACCACAGCGCCTTACCTGCTCTCGGGTTCACCGACGTTTGATCTGTCCATTAGCCAGTTTCGCGAGAAGTTTAACGCAGATAATCCGTCACTCACGCTAAACGAATTCCACTCCATTACGACCAGTCGCGATCAGCTGAGCCTCACCCGTGCCGCCAGCAAAATTAATGAAAATTTGTACGCCTCCACGGCTCTTGAACGTGGCACGCTGAAGATTAAATCGATGCAGATAACCTGGCTGCCGATTCAGGGCCCGGAACAAAAGGCCGCCAGGGCGAAAGCGCTGGAATATATGGGCGCGGTTTTGCGCGTCTTCACCCCGGCGATTACCAAAGCGCAAAGTCTGCAAAAGCTGCAAAAACTCCTCTCCGCCGGAAAGAACAAACGCTACTACACCAGCAGTGAAGGTGCGCTTCGCTATGTGGTCGCAGATAACGGCGAAAAGGGTCTGACCTTCGCTGTTGAACCGATTAAGCTGGCCCTGGCTGAGACGCTCGAAAGCAACAATAAATGACAAAAAGCAAAGCCTTTCCAGCGCCGAATCTCTATACTGTTTCACAGACCATGCTGCCCTGAGGGGTGGCCATCTTCCTTAATTCGCTTAAGTAGCGTGGAGAATTCAAATGCGACATCCTTTAGTGATGGGTAACTGGAAACTGAACGGCAGCCGCCACATGGTGAACGAGCTGGTTGCTAACCTGCGTACAGAGCTGAGTGGCGTAACCGGTTGTGGCGTTGCTATCGCGCCACCAGAAATGTACCTCGACCTGGCTATTCGTGCCGCTGGCGGCAGCCACATCATCGTGGGCGCGCAGAACGTTGACCTGAACCTGTCCGGCGCATTCACCGGTGAAACCTCTGCGGAAATGCTGAAAGATATCGGTGCGAAATACATCATCATCGGTCACTCTGAGCGTCGTACTTACCACAAAGAATCTGACGAACTGATCGCCAAGAAATTCGCCGTGCTGAAAGAGCAGGGTCTGGTACCGGTTCTGTGCATCGGTGAAACTGAAGCAGAAAACGAAGCAGGCAAAACTGAAGAAGTTTGCGCACGTCAGATCGACGCAGTGCTGAAAACTCAGGGCGCAGCAGCATTCGAAGGTGTTGTTATCGCTTACGAACCAGTATGGGCAATTGGTACTGGCAAATCTGCAACTCCTGCGCAGGCTCAGGCAGTTCACAAATTCATCCGTGATCACATTGCTAAAGCAGACGCGAAAGTGGCTGAGCAAGTTATCATTCAGTACGGCGGTTCCGTAAACGCAGCTAACGCTGCTGAACTGTTCACCCAGCCGGACATTGACGGCGCGCTGGTTGGCGGTGCATCTCTGAAAGCTGACGCTTTCGCAGTTATCGTTAAAGCAGCTGAAGCCGCTAAAAAAGCGTAATTCCTCACGCTAACGAATCAGGCCCGGTCGCGCACGCTACCGGGCTTTTTTTAGGTTCATCGCGGTTAAGCGTGAACCAATAGAAAACGGCGGTAAAAGTGGTTAGTTTTGTATTCGCCAAAACACTAACCAGCCACTCAACCGCCGTCTGCCATGAATGCTAATCTTTCTTCCCTCTTTTGGGAAGGTTTCACTGTTGATTCCTTCACTCATCCTGCACCGGATGCTCTGCTTATTACGCTCCGGCCTGACCCCGGTTTTGCGCCGTCCTGCCGTCGATGTGGCTGCAGAGACTGTGCTGTCCATGATGTCTCTGTGCGACGGATACGTGAACGCGATTTACTCCACTGGCGCGTCACACTCCTGCTTCCCGTCCGCCGCCTGCGCTGCTCCCGCTGCGGGATTGCCACTGAGCGCATCTCATGGTTGCCCGAACGGCAACGTTACACGTCCTCGTTAGCGACCTGGGTGGAATCTCTTACCCGGGTAGCCTTCCGTCCGTTCTTCACCTGGCTGGGCCCGGAAGGATGTGCCGCTATCGAATCTGTCGCGATGGATATGAATACGGCACTGGACCTGGAGGTGAGAGCGCAGTGCCCGCAGGCGGAAGTGGTGTATGACCTGTTCCATGTGGTGGCGAAGTTCGGCCGGGAAGTCATCGACAGAGTGAGGGTCGACCAGGCGAATCAGTTGCGTGACAACAGTAAGGCGCGGAAGGTTATCAAACGCAGCCGCTGGTTGCTGTTGCGTAATCCAGAGAACCTGCCGGCCGGGCATGAGGTGAAACTGGCAGAGTTGCTGGCGGCGAACCAGCCGTTAAATACGGTGTATGTGATGAAAACAGCCCTGAAAGAGCTGTGGTATGCCCCGGATAAAGACGTTGCGCAGCGTCGCTGGAATGAGTGGTACAGGCAGTCGCAGGAAAGTGGCATCAAAGCGTTACAGCAGTTCGCGGATAAGCTGAAGGGCTATGTGAGCGGCATAATCGCCAGTGCCACGCATCATCTGAATACCAGCGTACTTGAGGGAATGAACAACAGGATCAAAGTGATAAAACGGATGGCTTATGGATACCGGGATAACGACTACTTTTTTATGAAGATAAAAGCAGCGTTCCCCGGTAAGGCGCGATGAACCTTTTTTTATTGCTTGCTGAGCAGCGAGTACCACTGATAATCCAGCACCAAAAATGGTGGGCTTATTTCAGAATTTCGCAGCGATGATCCTGGATTTCCTCGGCAGATGCACGGTTCAGCGTGAGCACGTCGCGCTCGGTCGCTAACAGCACAAACGTACCGTCACTCTGCTGCACCATCGCCAGTGCGAAGCGGCCCATATGGTCGCGCGCTTGTGGAACTTCGTCTGCCAACATCAGGAACGGACTTTTCTGCACCAGCTCATTCTCGGTCACGCGGCGGGCCAGATATTGATGATTGCGCAATCCCCCTGGCAGCGGCAGCCAGCGAGTGCTAATCGACTCCATGCTGTCATTCAGCTTCGCACGCACATCAGGCCGCAGGCAGGAGATATGGATATGGAAATGATTCTGCGTGCGTCCGGTACGCGAATTTATGGTCAGCGACACGGCGGAATCCGGCACCGGCGAACCGTGGAGAACGCTCATGAACTGACGGTTTTGCCAGGCCTGCCAGAAAAAGTTGGGGGTGTGAGGATCCAGCAATAACGGGCTTTCGGTGCCGTTAATCCGGTACGTCGGCATCAACAGATACTGCAACGGGCCGTTGCGGTCCTTGAATAACGCATAGCCGCCCTTCAGGTTCACCGAAGCACACGGGGCCGGAGACTGGCTCTCCTGTTGATGAGGCACGCACTGGTCGATAACGAAATGGCGTAAGGCATCCGGATTCCCGGCATGCAGCCAGTACCAGCCGCCTGCGGCCGCTCCGCCCACCACAATAACTAGCGTCAGAATCAGATAGTTGATGCGCTTCATTTTTCGGTCCCTGTAAAAGCTCTGAAGCGAAAGGGTAGCGCAAAAAGATGACCAAAGAAAAACGGCCCCGCAGGGCCGTAATGAGTATCGCCGTTAACGCTGACTGATTTGGTCAAACGTCCCGCCGTTGGAGAAGTGATCTTTCTGCGCTTTTGCCCAACCGCCAAATTCCTGGTCGATGGTAAACAGCTTCAGTTTCGGGAATTCAGCTTCGTATTTTTTCGCCACTGCCGGGTCACGTGGACGATAATAGTTTTTCGCCACGATATCCTGACCTTCCGGGGAATAGAGGTACTTCAGATACGCTTCGGCAACCGGGCGCGTGCCTTTCTTATCCACCACTTTGTCGACCACGGAAACGGTCGGCTCAGCCAGGATAGATTCGCTCGGGGTGATGATTTCAAACTTATCTTTGCCCAGTTCGTTGGTCGCCAGCAGCGCTTCGTTTTCCCAGGCAATCAGCACGTCGCCGATCCCGCGTTCAACGAAGGTGTTGGTCGAGCCACGGGCGCCGGAATCCAGCACTTCCACGTTCTTATACAGCGCTTTTACGAAGTCCTGCGCTTTGGCCTGGTCGTTGTTGTTGTGATGCAGAGCGTAGCCCCACGCCGCCAGATAGTTCCAGCGCGCGCCGCCGGAGCTTTTCGGGTTCGGCGTAATCACCGACAGGCCCGGCTTCACCAGGTCATTCCAGTCATGAATGTGTTTCGGGTTGCCTTTGCGCACCAGGAACACGATGGTCGAAGTGTACGGCGCGGAGTTGTCCGGCAGACGTTTGATCCAATTTTTGTCGATACGACCGCGAGCAGCGATGGCATCCACATCATAGGCCAGCGCCAGGGTCGCCACATCGGCCTCGATACCGTTGATGATCGACGTCGCCTGTTTACCGGAACCGCCATGCGACTGACGAATCACCACGTTGTCGCCGGTTTGTTTTTTCCAGTAAGCGCTGAATGCTTTGTTATAGTTGTCGTACAGCTCGCGTGTTGGATCGTACGATACGTTCAGTAGCTGAATGTCTTTTGCCAGAACGCCAGCAGATGCCAGCAGAAGCGTTAACCCGAGGCCTAATTTGTTCATCGACTGCTCTCATGTGTGGTGATGTGATGAGCGTAGCCTGCCAGAAACAGAACCGATGATTAAAGAATAAAAAAAGATTGGCTATAACTTGAGGGTATAAAGAGGCGAAAGCAAAACACCCTTCCGAAGAAGGGTGTTGGGGGAATTTAAACTTCTTCCATGCGGCCCAGCAGCGCCTGCAGACGCTCCTGCCAGCCGTGCTGCTGTTCTTTCAGTTGGTTGTTTTCGCGCTCCAGATCTTCACGACCGTTTTGCGCGTTATGCACTTCCTGCGACAGTGCATTGTTCTTCTCTTTCAGCTCTTCAATTTCCATCTGCAGCAGAGTGATAGTATCAATCGCCTGCTGTACTTTGGATTCCAGTTTCTCAAACACTTCTAATGACATCGTCATACCTCTCCTGAATTTGCAAGGCGTTGAACTCGTCCCGGAACCCCGGCGACGCCTTAACGTAAGTAAGCGCACTGCTATGCATCCGATTGTATGGAGCGCCGCTCTCCCTGTCCAGCGCAAGGGCGCTCAGATCGTGGTTTGCAACACTTTTCAGGCTATACCTGGAGCGTTCGTCGCAAATCCCCCTAAATTGTTAATCCATTCGTTAAATAAATGATTCTTATATCAGGTTGACAAGGGTCATAACGCGCACTTTTTCGCGCGAAAACGCTCATTTTATTGACGCAGCACACATATTTTGATTTCGATATTTCTCGTTTTTGTTCGTTAACGATAAATTAACATTATGCCTACATGGCAGCGTGGTCGTCTTCGACCTCCATGTTCACAATAATCATCAACGAATCTTCAGGATCCAATCATGAGCCAAACATCAACCTTAAAAGGCCAGTGCATTGCCGAGTTTCTCGGTACCGGGCTGTTGATCTTCTTCGGTGTTGGATGCGTCGCCGCGCTTAAAGTTGCAGGCGCGAGCTTCGGTCAGTGGGAAATCAGTATTATCTGGGGTTTGGGTGTGGCGATGGCCATTTACCTGACAGCAGGTGTTTCCGGCGCACATCTCAATCCGGCGGTGACCATTGCTCTCTGGCTGTTTGCCTGTTTCGACGGGCGTAAAGTAGTACCCTTTATCTTTTCTCAATTTGCCGGTGCGTTTTGCGCAGCGGCGTTAGTTTACGGGCTTTATTACAATCTTTTCTATGACTTCGAACACACGCACAATATGGTGCGCGGCAGTGTCGAAAGTCTTGAGCTGGCAGGTATTTTCTCGACTTACCCGAACCCACATATCAATTTTGTGCAGGCCTTCGCGGTAGAAATGGTCATTACCGCTATCCTGATGGGTCTGATTCTTGCGCTCACGGATGACGGTAACGGTGTTCCACGTGGCCCGCTAGCCCCGTTGTTGATTGGCCTTCTGATCGCGATTATCGGCGCATCAATGGGACCACTGACCGGCTTTGCTATGAACCCGGCTCGTGACCTCGGCCCGAAAACCTTCGCCTGGCTTGCAGGCTGGGGTGAAGTGGCCTTTACTGGCGGCAAAGACATTCCGTATTTCGTGGTGCCGCTGCTCGCACCGATCGTCGGCGCATCGCTGGGCGCATTCGGCTATCGCAAGCTGATTGGCCGCAATTTACCGTGCGACGTCTGCGAGGTGGAAGAAAACGAAACCACCGCCAGCACCACACAACACAAAGCTTCGCTGTAATCTGACTACGGGACTTAGCATTATGACTGACAAAAAATACATCGTTGCACTCGACCAGGGTACAACCAGCTCCCGCGCCGTTGTCATGGATCACGACGCCAATATCGTCAGCGTTTCGCAGCGCGAATTCGAACAAATTTATCCTAAGCCAGGCTGGGTTGAGCACGACCCGATGGAGATCTGGGCTTCCCAGAGTTCCACCCTGATTGAAGTGCTGGCAAAAGCCGACATCAGTTCCGATGAAGTGGCGGCTATCGGCATCACCAACCAGCGTGAAACCGCCATCGTCTGGGATAAAGAAACCGGTAAGCCGATTTACAACGCCATCGTCTGGCAGTGCCGTCGTACGGCGGATATCTGCGAGCAGCTCAAGCGTGACGGTATGGAAGACTACGTGCGCAGCACAACCGGGCTGGTGATTGACCCGTACTTCTCCGGCACCAAAGTGAAGTGGATCCTCGACCACGTGGAAGGCGCGCGTGAGCGGGCTAAACGTGGCGAACTGCTGTTCGGTACCGTTGACACCTGGCTTATCTGGCGTATGACTCAGGGCCGTGTACACGTTACCGACTACACAAACGCCTCGCGCACCATGCTGTTCAATATTCACGAACTGGACTGGGACGACAAAATGCTCGAGGCGCTGGATATCCCACGCGCGATGCTGCCAGAAGTGCGTAAATCATCCGAAGTGTACGGCCAGACCAACATCGGCGGTAAAGGCGGCACGCGTATTCCAATCGCCGGGATCGCCGGTGACCAGCAGGCGGCGCTGTTTGGCCAGCTTTGCGTCAAAGAAGGGATGGCGAAAAATACCTACGGCACAGGCTGCTTTATGCTGATGAACACCGGTGAAACCGCCGTTAAATCAGAACACGGCCTGCTGACCACCATCGCTTGTGGCCCGAAAGGCGAAGTGAATTACGCCCTGGAAGGCGCAGTATTCATGGCGGGTGCATCCATTCAGTGGCTGCGTGACGAAATGAAGCTGATTAACGATGCTTTCGATTCCGAATATTTTGCGACCAAGGTGAACGACACCAACGGCGTATACGTGGTTCCGGCATTTACCGGCCTCGGTGCGCCATACTGGGACCCGTATGCCCGTGGCGCAATATTCGGCCTGACGCGCGGCGTGAACTCGAATCACATTATTCGCGCCACGCTCGAATCCATCGCCTATCAGACTCGCGACGTGCTGGAAGCGATGCAGGCCGACTCCGGTATTCGTCTGCACGCCCTGCGCGTGGATGGCGGTGCAGTTGCCAACAATTTCCTGATGCAGTTCCAGTCAGACATTCTCGGCACGCGCGTTGAGCGTCCGGAAGTGCGTGAAGTCACGGCGCTCGGCGCAGCGTATCTCGCTGGCCTGGCGGTAGGCTTCTGGCAGAATCTGGACGAACTGAAGGAAAAAGCGGTGATCGAACGTGAATTCCGTCCGGGGATTGAAACCACCGAGCGTAACTACCGTTACAGCGGCTGGCAGAAAGCGGTGAAGCGCGCCATGGCGTGGGAAGATCACGATTAAGCCTGACCGTTTGAGCCATAAAAAAGGCCGGGGATAATCCCCCGGCCTTTTTGTTTCTGCTCGATGCCGTATCGCTATGCAAACATAGGCAACAACAGGTACAGTTTGATCACCAACGCATTCACGATATCAATAAAGAATGCGCCGACCATTGGCACCACCAGGAACGCCATGTGCGACGGACCGAAACGTTCAGTGATGGCCTGCATATTGGCAATCGCCGTTGGTGTCGCCCCCAGACCAAATCCACAGTGACCCGCCGCCAGCACCGCTGCATCATAGTTTTTGCCCATCATGCGATAGGTTACGAACACCGCGTACAGCGCCATCGCTACGGTTTGCACCGCCAGAATAGCCAGCATCGGCAGCGCCAGAGAAGCAAGCTCCCACAACCTGAGACTCATCAGCGCCATTGCCAGGAACAACGACAGCGACACGTTCCCGAGCACCGATACCGCACGTTCAAACACGCGATAGAAGCCCAGCACTGCCAGACCATTACTGAGGATAACCCCGACAAACAGCACGCAGACGAAGGTCGGCAGCTCAAACGTGGTGCCCACCAGCAATTGCGCAACGATTTTCCCGACGGTAAGACAGATAGCAATCAGCGCAATGGTTTCAATCAGCACTAAAGAAGTGATCATGCGACCCACTTCTGGCTTTTCGAACGCCGTTGGCACTTCCAGATCGTCCGGTTTACCGTCCGGTGTAGAGGAGTGTTTCACCAGATAACGCGCCACCGGGCCGCCAATCAGGCCACCCAGCACCAGACCAAAGGTCGCACAGGCCATCGCCACTTCGGTGGCATTGGCGAAACCATAACGTTCGACGAACAGCTTACTCCAGGCCGCACCGGTGCCATGACCACCGGAAAGCGTAATCGAACCGGCCAACAGGCCCATCAGCGGATCCAGCCCCAGCATTTTCGCCATACCAATCCCGATGGCGTTCTGCATCAGCAGCAGCCCTACCACCACAATCAGGAACGTGCCGACCACTTTGCCGCCGGTGCGCAGGCTCGCAAGATTGGCGTTCAGGCCAATGGTGGCAAAGAAAGCCATCATCAGCGGATCTTTCAGGCTCATATCGAAATCGATTTCCCAGCCCATGCTCTTTTTCAGCACCAGCAGCGCCAGCGCAGCCAGCAGACCACCTGCGACGGGTTCAGGGATTGTGTATTTCTTGAAGAGGGGAACGGTATGGACAAGTTTGCGTCCTAACAACAACACCAGCGTTGCCGCAACAAGCGTCGATAGCGTATCGAGATGAAACATAGAAGCTCCTTGTTAGCGCATAATCCAATTTTAGCGACGTGAATACCTGTAGTGAATGTTCTCATCGTTATTAGCAGGAGCCGGATTTTACGCAAAACGCAGTGAAAAATGACAGAAAAAAATGTCAGAAGCGGCGAAATTTGCGACAAAACGTACAAAAACAGCATAAAAAACTGAGTAGTTATGCTTCCTTAATATATTGAAAGCAACCGTTTGCTTTTGCCTGGCAGTCCGCTAAAATCCCCCCTTTTCCACCACGGGATCGCCTCTGAAATGTCAGTGAACACTCTCGAAGCTGAAAATGCGCAACCGATTGCGCAGACGCAGAACAGTGAACTAATCTACCGCCTCGAAGACCGCCCACCGCTCGCGCAGACCCTGTTCGCCGCCTTCCAGCACCTGCTGGCGATGTTCGTCGCGGTGATAACCCCGGCCCTGCTGATTTGTCAGGCGCTCGGTTTACCGGCAGAAGATACACAACACATTATCAGTATGTCGCTGTTTGCTTCAGGTGTCGCATCCGTCATTCAAATAAAAGCGTGGGGCCCGGTTGGCTCCGGACTGCTGTCGATTCAGGGCACCAGCTTTAACTTCGTGGCCCCGTTAATTATGGGCGGTACCGCGCTGAAAACCGGCGGCGCGGATGTGCCAACAATGATGGCGGCACTGTTTGGCACGTTGATGCTGGCAAGCTTTACCGAAATGGCGCTGTCCCGCGTGCTGCACCTGGCCCGCCGCGTGATTACACCGCTGGTTTCCGGCGTGGTGGTAATGATTATCGGCCTGTCGTTGATTCAGGTTGGCCTGACTTCCATTGGCGGGGGCTACGCTGCAATGGCTGACCACACTTTCGGCGCACCGAAAAACCTGCTGCTGGCGGGCATCGTACTGGCGATCATCATCGTTCTTAACCGCCAACGTAACCCGTACCTGCGCATTGCCTCGCTGGTGATCGCGATGGCGGCCGGTTACGCCGCAGCCTGGTTTATGGGCATGCTGCCTGAAACCGCGCCGACCAACAGCCCGGTGATTATGGTTCCGACCCCACTCTATTACGGGCTCGGCATCGACTGGAACCTGCTGCTGCCGCTGATGCTGGTGTTCATGATTACCTCGCTGGAAACCATCGGCGACATTACGGCAACGTCTGACGTCTCCGAACAACCTGTCTCCGGCCCGATCTATATGAAACGCCTGAAAGGCGGCGTGCTGGCGAACGGCCTGAACTCCTGCGTATCAGCGATTTTCAACACCTTCCCGAACTCCTGCTTTGGGCAGAACAACGGTGTTATCCAGCTGACTGGCGTCGCTAGCCGCTACGTCGGTTTTGTGGTGGCGCTGATGCTTATCGTGCTCGGCCTGTTCCCTGCGGTGAGCGGTTTCGTACAGCATATTCCTGAGCCGGTTCTCGGCGGCGCGACGCTGGTGATGTTCGGTACCATCGCGGCTTCCGGGGTGCGTATTGTCTCTCGCGAACCGCTGAACCGCCGCGCGATCCTGATTATCGCCCTGTCTTTAGCCGTCGGCCTCGGCGTTTCCCAGCAGCCTATGATCCTGCAATTTGCGCCTGACTGGCTGAAGAACTTACTCTCGTCCGGTATCGCCGCAGGCGGCATTACCGCGATTGTTCTGAATCTGGTTTTCCCGCCCGAAAAGAGCTGATCACCGCCACGGCGGCCTCTTCTGGGGCCGCCGTGAAACCTTATTAAACGAATCCATCCTTGAGGATTACGCACAAATCGTGCATAACTCCTTTATGTGCCCTTCACTGGATGGAAGACGATGAAATTTATCGGGAAGCTGTTGCTCTGGCTGCTTATTGCGCTGCTGCTGGTCGTGCTGGCGTTTTACTTTTTGCTGCAAACGCGCTGGGGCGCGCGCGAAGTCAGCGGCTGGATCTCCAGTAACTCG
Source organism: Scandinavium hiltneri (assembly GCF_024764835.1). Lineage (GTDB taxonomy): Bacteria > Pseudomonadota > Gammaproteobacteria > Enterobacterales > Enterobacteriaceae > Scandinavium > Scandinavium hiltneri. The sequence goes on from NZ_JALIGE010000074.1 coordinate 367,605, forward strand.
CAATACCACATCGTTTTCGACGCGATGGACCATCGTTTTTCCTCGCCGTCTCACATCTTGCTTAAAAATGTCACCTTTGGTCGCGACGGAAAACCCGCCACGCTGGTCGCCAAAACGGTTGATATTGGCCTGAGCAGTCGTCAGCTCACCGACCCGCTGCACGCCGACACCATTACGTTGCAGGACGGAACCCTGAACCTGTCGCCGTCCGCCGCGCCGTTCCCGTTCGAAGCCGATACGTTGCAACTCAGCAATATGGCGTTGAACAGCCCGGAAACCAACTGGGATCTCAGTGCCCAGCGCGTGACCGGCGGCGTGTCGCCGTGGGTGCCGGAAGCGGGCAACGTGCTCGGGAAGCAGGCGCAGATTCAGATGAGCGCGGGCTCAATGACCCTGAACGGCATGCCGGCGACCAATGTGTTGGTTCAGGGCAATATCGACAATGGCGTGGTAACGCTCAGCACCCTGGGCGCCGATATTGCGCGCGGCTCACTGACCGGCAACGCCAAACGTAACGCCGACGGCAGCTGGTTGGTCGATAGCCTGCGCCTGACCGACATCCGCATGCAGAGCGACAAATCGCTGGCCGATTTCTTCGCGCCACTGACTACCGTGCCGTCACTGACCATCGGATCGCTGGAAGTGACCGACGCGCGCCTGCAAGGGCCGGACTGGGCGATTGCCGATCTCGACCTCAGCCTGCGCAATCTCACTTTAAGCAACGGCGGCTGGAACAGCGACGGCGGGCGTCTGTCGATGAACGCCGACGAATTTATTTACGGCTCGCTGCACCTGATCGACCCTATTTTTAACGCCGAGTTTTCCCCGCAGGGCGTGGCGCTGCGCCAGTTTACCTCGCGCTGGGAAGGCGGAATGGTGCGCACATCCGGCAACTGGTTACGCAACGGCAACGCGCTGGTGCTCGACGACACTGCCATCGCCGGGCTGGAATACACACTGCCGGAAAACTGGAAAAAGCGGTGGATGGACCCGCTACCTGCCTGGCTGCAAAGCGTGACCCTGAGTAAATTCACCGCCAGTCGTAACCTGGTTATCGACATCGACCCGGCGTTCCCGTGGCAAATCACGTCGCTGGACGGCTACGGCGATAACCTGCAGGTGGCGAAAAACGGCAGCTGGGGCGTGTGGCGCGGTAACGCGGCGCTGAATGCGGCGGCCGCGACCTTTAATCGCGTGGACGTGCGTCGTCCTTCTTTGAAGCTGGCGGCGAATGGGTCGACGGTGAATATCACTGAACTGAGCGCGTTTACAGAGAAAGGGATAATTGAAGCAAGCGGGGCGGTGTCTCAGCAGCCACAGCGCCAGACAGCTATCAACTTGAACGGACGCGGCGTGCCGCTGGATATTCTTCAACAGTGGGGCTGGCCGGTATTGCCGATTGGCGGCGACGGTAATCTTCAGCTGCGTGCCAGCGGCAGCGTGCAGGCTAACGCGCCGTTAAAACCGACGGTCAACGCCCAGCTGCATGCGGTAAATATGTCAAAACAGGAAGTGACACAGACGATGAGCAATGGCGAAGTGAGCACGGCGCAGCCTGTAGCGCCAGCGCCGACGGAAGCTGCACCCGCGCCGGTTTCACCCCCGGCGCAGTAATTTCACCCTCTCCCTCAAGGAAGAGGGGAACGTTGCTATAGTTGCCAAAACGTTAAATACGTCACAAACAAAATGTTACACTGCGCAACTTTCCCACCCAATATGCGCAGGTTCCCATGAGCGAATATACTGAAAATCTTTCCCGCAGTGAGACGTTAACGCGTCCAAACTGGTCTGCGGTTTTTGCCGTGGCGTTTTGCGTTGCCTGCCTGATTACCGTTGAATTTCTGCCGGTTAGCCTGCTGACGCCAATGGCGCAAGAGCTCGGAATTACCGAAGGCGTCGCCGGGCAATCGGTGACCACTACCGCGTTCGTGGCGATGTTCGCCAGCCTGTTTGTCACCCATGTGATTGGCCGCACCGACCGCCGTTACATTGTCATCCTGTTCTCCGTACTCCTGACGCTCTCCTGCCTGCTGGTGTCATTTGCCTCCAGCTTCAGCCTGTTACTGCTTGGCCGCGCCTGCCTGGGTCTGGCGCTCGGCGGCTTCTGGGCGATGTCTGCGTCGCTCACCATGCGTCTGGTGCCCGCACGACTGGTACCGAAAGCGCTGTCGGTGATTTTTGGTGCGGTTTCCATCGCGCTGGTGATTGCTGCCCCTCTCGGCAGCTTTTTAGGCGGCATTATCGGCTGGCGCAACGTCTTTAACGGCGCGGCGATCATGGGCCTGCTATGCGTGGTGTGGGTCTGGAAAGCGCTGCCTTCGCTGCCGGGTGAAACCGGACAGAAGGCGAATATGTTCGGGCTATTAAAACGCCCTGGCGTGATGGCCGGTATGACGGCGATTTTCATGGCATTTGCCGGGCAGTTCGCGTTCTTTACCTACATTCGTCCGGTATTTATGTCCCTCGCGGGCTTTGATGTCGATGGCCTGACGCTGGTGCTGCTGAGCTTCGGGATTGCCAGTTTCGTTGGCACCTCGCTGTCGGCGGTGATCCTCAAGCATTCGGTGAAAATGGCCCTGGCCTGCGCGCCATTAATCCTCGCAATTAGCGCCGCGGTGCTTATCCTGTGGGGAAGTGAGAAAATCGTGGCCGCGTCGGTGGCGGTTATCTGGGGCTTTGCCTTTGCGCTGGTGCCGGTCGGCTGGTCAACGTGGATCACCCGCTCGCTGTCTGACCAGGCCGAAAAAGCCGGCTCCATTCAGGTGGCGGTGATTCAGCTGGCCAACACCTGCGGTGCCGCCGTGGGCGGCGTGGCGCTGGACCATTTCGGTCTGCTGTCTCCGCTGATGTTATCCGGCACGCTAATGCTGCTTACTGCGCTGCTTGTCGCGACAAAAGTACGAATGAAGTAATTCTGCCTGCCCGGATCACATATCCGGGCACTGAATCTGCCCGATGGCATCCCAGTAGTTCTTCTGGTTATTACGCTCCAGCGCCAGCGTCGCGTCGCGCACGTGGCGCTTGTTGTCTTCATTCGAGAGAATTTTATTGCCGAACGCGTCGTCACTCATCTTGGCGTCTGGCGTGCAGGTTTTTTTGACGTCTTTCATCACCTGCAGCTTTTGCTGCTCAAACTGCAGGCCTTGCATCGGCGAGCTGGCATAGGCGGCTGGGACGCTCAGACAGGCCAGTAAACAGAGAATTGGCACAGCTTTCATCGTAGATCCCTTCTGTTGCAAAATTCATTACCTTTAACTATATGTTCAGGCCGCCAATTGCGCAAACCTGGCGACAAGAAAATATTATTAAATCAGTCAATTATGGATTTTATCGCGCAAAAGCATGATTGACAGCACAGCATTATCCCAGCCGTGCGTGACGGCGTGAATCGAGCGAAATCAGCACCACCGAGGAGAGGATGAGCAGAGTGCCCAGCCAGTCCGGGAGTGCAAAGCTGACGCCCAACAGCAGCACCGACAACAGCGCGCTACTCAGTGGTTCGGCGCAGCTCAAAATGCTGGCCTTTGGGCCGCCAATCATCTGCGCGCCCTTCAAGTACAGGCTGAACGTCAGCGATGTGCCGATCACCACCAGATAGAAAAACGCCAGCAGCAAATTGCCGCTGATCACGAAATGTAACCCTTCGCCAGCATAGAACGGCAACAAAAATGCGCCGCCCAGCAGCATACTCCAGCCAACTATCGGCAGCGTGCCGTAGCGTGCAATCAGCGTGGAAGGATAGGTGGTATAAAACGCAGCGGCGAAGGCCGAGGCAATTCCCCAGAACACTGCCGCAGGCGAGACAGAAAGCGACGTCGGGTTACCGTGGGTGACCAGCAAAAAGGTGCCGAACAGCGAGGTCAGAATGGCGGCAAACACCAGCACCCCGGGCCGCGATTTGCGCACAATGGCAAACCACGCCACGATGATGGTCGGCGACAGAAATTGAAGGACGGTCGCCGTGGCGGCGTTCGATTTTTCGATGGTCATCAGGAAGGTGAGCTGCACCGTCAGCGCGCCCACCAGCGAAAACAGCAGCAGACTCAACGCGTCTTTGCGGTTCTTCAGAATGCGGAAAATGTTATCGCCATGCACGAAGGCCAGCATCAGCAGAATGAATCCTGCAAACAGCAGACGCACCATGGTTAAAAACTGCGACGACATCTGGCTCTGCTCCATGATGTACTGCGCGCATACGCCGGAACTTCCCCACAGCACGGCGGCTATCAGTACGTTCAGCATCCCTTTCCTGGTCGAGCCCATCTTTTCCTCAACAACCTGATTTCGTTGTCCGGGATAATAGCACAGGACAAAAAGCAGGCCGACGTTGCCCCCAGTTATTAGTGATTGAGAAGTTAGTGACCAGGACCAATAATAAGTCGGGCTTTAGGTGAAAAGACGCGGAGACAGGTTATGCAAATTGAAGTTACTGAAAAGGTGACTCAGCAGGATCAGGAAGCGTTATTTACCGGTTTACGCGCATACAACAGCCAGTTTATTGATACCAGCAACTGGTTCGAACTGGGCGTCTATGCCCGGGATGAAAACGGCATAATGCTCGGTGGGCTGATTGGCAAACGAAAAGGCGACTGGCTGTGCATCGACTATCTGTGGGTCAGCGATGCAGCACGCGGCAAAGGGCTCGGCAGTGAACTGATTCGTGGAGCCGAAAACCGCATCCGCGAATGGGGCTGCAGCCATATGTTGGTGGATACCGCCAGCTTCCAGGCGCTGCCGTTCTATCAGAAATGCGGGTTTACTCTGCATAACACTATCAATGACTTCCCTCATCAGGGAATGCAGCGCCACTACCTGACAAAAGCCCTTTAACCACCAATCCCCTGGCCCATTATCGCCAGCGCGTGACGCACGATAACGTCGGGGGAAACGGCTTTCATCCGCTCGTCGGTTCGCAGACGAGAAAACGGCACCAGCACCAGGCTTATCAGCGTCGTTATCAGCAACTCCGGCGCGAGTTCCCGGTTGAGCTTGCCCGTTTCCTGCCATTGAGCCACGGAGCTCAACAGCTTATGGTGTTTATCTTCGCCGAAACGCGCCTGCATGTGCTGACGCAGGATCGGCATTTCGCCAATCATCTCCTGCATCCACAGCGGCGCAAACCACGCGTGTTGCTCCGCCAGCTCCGCCAGTACCCGCACCATGATGGTCAGGGCTATAACCGGGTCGTCAGAATGCTCCACAAACGCGCTGCTGATGCGGTTGCGCAGCGGCATAAAACGCTCCTCAAGGATCTGATCGATAAGCGCCTCGCGGGAGGTGAAATAGTAATGCAGCATCGCCGGGGACACGCCGGCTTCTTTGGCGATGGCGTTGAGCGACACCCGGGCGATCCCCTGCCGGGCAAACAGTGCCAGCGCGATATCCATCAACTGCTCGCGATTGTCGGCTCCAGCCTGTTTTCCACGCGGACGCCCCGGGCGGCGCGGTTTCTCGGAATTATCTTTGCCATTCTGTGCTTTCATTTGCGGGCTGTCCCTTGACCTGAACCATAACTTACATAAATATTAATTAGGTATTTAATTAATTTCAAGTGAGCTTGTTTATGGCGTCTCAAAAGACGACTCAATCGCAGCACGTTCCAGCCACCGGCGTGAAGTCCATCCGCCTGTTGTTCAGCGCGCTGTTACTGGTGATGCTGCTGTCAGCGCTGGATCAGACCATCGTCTCGACGGCGTTGCCCACCATCGTGGGCGAACTCGGTGGCCTCGATAAGCTGTCGTGGGTGGTCACCGCCTACATTCTGACGTCCACTATCGTGGTGCCGCTGTACGGTAAATTTGGTGACCTGTTTGGCCGCAAGCGGGTGCTGCAAATCGCCATCGTTCTGTTCCTCGTCGGCTCCGCGCTGTGCGGCCTGGCGCAGAACATGACGCAGTTGGTACTGATGCGCGCCCTGCAAGGTCTGGGCGGCGGTGGTTTGATGGTCATCAGCATGGCGGCGGTGGCGGACGTTATCCCGCCCGCCGACCGTGGACGCTATCAGGGTCTGTTCGGCGGGGTCTTTGGCCTCGCCACGGTGATCGGCCCGCTGATCGGCGGCTTCATCGTACAGCACACCTCGTGGCGCTGGATTTTCTACATCAACCTGCCGCTGGGGCTGTTTGCCCTGCTGGTGATCGGCACGGTATTCCACAGCACCAACAAGCGTAGCGAGCACCAGATTGACTGGCTCGGTGCGCTGTATCTCAGCATGGCGCTACTGTGCATCACGCTGTTCACCACCGAAGGCGGCACCGTGCGCGAATGGAGTGATCCGCAGCTGTGGTGCATTCTGGCGTTTGGCCTGGTGGGCATTGCCGGGTTTATCTATGAAGAACGCTTAGCGTTCGAGCCGATTATTCCGCTGTCGCTGTTCCGCGACCGCAGCTTCCTGTTGTGCAGCCTGATTGGCTTTATCATCGGGATGTCGCTGTTTGGCTCGGTGACCTTCCTGCCGCTCTATTTGCAGGTGGTGAAAAGTGCGACACCAACCGAAGCCGGGCTACAGCTGATCCCGTTGATGGGCGGCCTGCTGGTGACCTCGATTATCAGCGGACGCTTAATCAGCCGCACCGGTAAATACCGCCTGTTCCCCATCGCCGGGACGCTGCTCGGTTTCATCGGGATGCTACTGCTGACGCGGATCACCATCGATTCGCCAACCTGGCATCTGTATCTGTTTACCGGCGTGCTGGGCATGGGCCTCGGCCTGGTCATGCAGGTGCTGGTACTGGCGGTGCAGAACTCGGTGGCACCGAATCTGTACGGCGTGGCGACGTCCGGCGTGACGCTGTTCCGCTCGATTGGCGGCTCCATTGGCGTGGCGCTGTTTGGCGCGGTCTTTACCCACGTGCTGCAATCGAATCTCACTCGTTTGCTGCCCGAGGGCGCGGAAATCCCTCGCGGGATGAACCCGGTGGCCATTCACCACTTGCCGGTAACCGTGCGCACCGATTATCTCGATGCCTTCGGGGCCGCCATTCACGCGGCCTTCATGATGGCGGCGTGCATTATGGTGCTGGCGTTTGCGCTGTCGTGGTTACTGAAAGAATCACCGCTGAAAAAATCTCACCATTGAGTCGATGTTCACCGGGAAGACAAAACTTCCCGGTTTCGTTCAGACGAATATGTGCCAGGATGTGGAAAACCCGATCCCGCAGGAGTGAATGATGAGTGAACAACGTCCCCCGCTACCCCCGTTTACCCTCGAAAGCGCCATCCATAAGGTGCGTTCCGCCGAAGATGGCTGGAACAGTCGCAATCCGGATAAAGTTGCGCTGGCCTACACCCCCGACAGCAGCTGGCGTAACCGCAGCGAGTTTATCGACGGGCGCGATGCCATCGTCACCTTCCTCGACAACAAGTGGCGCAAAGAGCAGGAATATCGGCTGATCAAGGAGCTGTGGGCCTATACCGACAACCGCATCGCCGTGCGTTTCGCCTACGAATGGCACGACGAGAAGGGCAAGTGGTTCCGGTCCTACGGCAATGAAAACTGGGAATTTGACGACAACGGCCTGATGAGCAAACGCTTCGCCTGCATCAACGACCTGCCGATCGACGAAGCAGATCGCCTGTTTCACTGGCCCCAGGGACGCCGTCCGGACGATCATCCGGGCCTCAGCGCATTAGGCCTGTAACCTCGCGTTCGTTCATAGCGGGGGTTTTTCCCCCGCACACTGACTGCGCCTGCCAACAACTCTCGCCTAAAGTAGTGCCTGACATCTCATAATTCTAAAGGATGAAAAGTACGATTATGCGCAAGATGAACACTTCTCTCTGTCTCCTCGCACTTTGCCTCGGCGTTTCGCTGCAGGCCGGTGCTGCTCAGGCCGCGAACGATTGCGGCGTGCCGCAGCTGACCACCTGCCCGGCTCCGGTTGATGCCAAACTGCCTGACGTGAAAGACATGCTGACCTGGAACCAGCAGCAGCGCGTAATCGGCTTTCGTAACGACTATCGCTCCTACGCCGGAGATGTCTTCAAAGCAGGACACGCGCAGCCAATCCCTGTGATGACGCGTTCCCTGAGCGATGCGACCTACCAGTATCAGGGCCAGCGCTACGGTTTACAGGATTACATCAAACGCAACGACGTTACCGGGATGATGGTCATCAAGGACGGAAAAATCGCCTACCAGTATTACAGCCACGGCAACACGCCAACCACGCTGTGGACCTCACGCTCGGTCGGGAAATCAGTGGTGTCGACGCTGGTCGGGATCGCGGTGAAAGAGGGTAAAATCGCCTCGCTGGATGATGAAATCGTTAAGTATAACTCCGACGTAAAAGGCACCGCCTGGGAACACGTCACGGTGCGCCAGCTGATGCAGCACACTTCCGGCGTGACGTGGAATGAGGACTACACCAATCCGCAGTCTGACTTTGCGAAGCTCACCCAGTGTGAAGCCAACAAAGACACTTATGCCTGTGTGAATGCGCTGGTGAAAGACCCGAAACGTACCGCTTACGCCAAACCGGGCGCGGCCTGGTCTTACTCGTCAGGCGGTGCATGGCTGCTTGGCGATACGCTGGAGAAAGCGACCGGCAAATCCCTGGCGCAGAACTTACAGGAAAAAATCTGGCAGCCATACGGCATGGTGCATGACGGCGTATGGCACAGCTATCAGCCGGGCAAACACGACGTTGGCGCACACGGTTTCAACGCCACGCTGGAGGACTGGGGTAAATTCGGCCTGTTTATCATGAACAACGGCGTGCTGCCGGACGGCACGAAAACGCTGCCGGACAACTGGGTGAAAGATGCCCGAACCTGGAATACCGCGGAGAAATCCGTATCGACGGCGCATCCGGACGGCATGTACGGCTACCAGTGGTGGAATAACAGCGTGCCGGTAAACGCTAAAGACGTCAGCCCGAAAGAGGGCCTGTCGAGCCAGGATACGATGTGGGCACTGGGGATTTTTGGCCAGATTATCGTGGTCAATCCACAGCAAAAACTGGTGATCGTTCAGTGGTCTTCCTGGCCAAAAGCCGAGCCATCATTCAGCGCCCAGCCGCTGGAGGCGTCGCTGATGTTTAACGCGATTGCGAATACGTTGAACTAACCCGCAGGCCCGGCGGCACGTTGCTTGCCGGGCCTACAGGATCAGGCCCTATAGACCCGCTTTATCACCTTTTCGTCTTGCTCATTCCTTTTCGTTTTTATCCTCGATTCGCCAAACTCGTTATAGTCATTTTTATTCGGGAATACCTTGTTTTAACGACTGTTTAAAAAGGAACTCTGGCGTGAAACTGACTCTTCCTCATCTCGGCGCTCTGCTGTTGACCGGCTTACTTCTGGCGGGCTGTGACCAAAAAAGTGATACCAGTAAACACATAAAAGTGGGCGTGATTAACGGCGCGGAACAAGACGTGGCCGAAGTGGCGAAGAAAGTCGCCAAAGAAAAATATGGCCTCGACGTGGAGCTGGTTGGGTTTAGCGGCTCGCTGCTGCCAAACGATGCCACCAACGCCGGAGAACTCGACGCCAACGTGTTCCAGCATCGTCCGTTCCTGGAGCAGGACAACAAAGCGCACAACTTCCACTTAGTGGCCGTCGGTAATACCTTCGTCTTCCCGATGGCCGGTTATTCCCGCAAAATTAAGTCTGTTTCCGAACTGAAAGACGGCGCGACCATCGCTATTCCAAACGATCCGACCAACCTCGGGCGCGCGTTATTGCTGATGCAAAAAGAGAAGCTGATTACCCTCAAACCGGGTAAAGGCCTGCTGCCGACCTCGCTCGATATCAGCGACAACCCGCATAAGCTCAATATTATGGAGCTGGAAGGGGCGCAACTGCCACGCGTGCTCGACGACCCGAAGGTCGACGTAGCAATCATCAGCACCACCTATCTGCAACAGACCGGTCTGTCGCCGGTGCATGACAGCGTGTTTATCGAAGATAAAAATTCGCCGTATGTGAACATCATCGTCACTCGCGAAGATAACAAAGACGCGGAGAACGTGAAGGAATTTATGCAGTCATATCAGTCACCTGAAGTGGCAAAAGCGGCAGAGAAAATCTTTAACGGCGGGGCCGTGCCCGGCTGGGATTGAGTGAGTTACCTGTAGCGAAATGGGCCAGCGGGATGCTGGCCCGATTTATTCTGTTTGCGTCCTGGACGGGATTTGACCTGTCGAGGACGGGTTTAAAATCAGAGAATCACCAGGAAACTAATGGAGCCCGTGAGTGGTCTACTGACGGCATGAAAGCAAATGTCTAATGAACACCGCCCACCGCCAGAGCGGAAGGCAATAAAAGGACCTCATGATGCAAAAGAAAACCGCAATACTGGCGCTCGCCACAACCCTCGCCTTTGGCGGATTAGCGGGCTGCGACCAGAAAAATACTTCCGCACCTGAAATTGGCGTCGTGGATATGGGCAAAGTCCTGAAGGACTCGGCTATCGGCAAACAGGAAATTGAGCATGACAAGCAGGTTCAGGCCGTGCTTATCAAGGCCAGTGATGAAGCGAAGAAAGGTTATGCCGCCCTGTCAGCGGACGAACAGAAAAAGGCGAGTAACGCCGATGCACAAGTCCTGAATCGCCAGTGGATGGCAGAACAAAAAGCCGCACGACAGGCCAGCTTGGCCGTCATTGTGAAAACCGTGGACGCCTACCGTCAGGAAAAAAAGCTGGTGCTGATTGTTGATAATGAAAATGTCGTATCCAGCGATGCAAAATTAGATGTCACCGCCGACATTATTACCCGTCTCGAGAAAACGCAGGTGACCTACGGTGATTTGCCCACGATCACGGTGAAACCTCCGCAAGCCGCCGGGTCGGATACGCCAGCAGAGACTGAGCCGAAAGCCAATTAATACCCTCTCCAACTGGCGAAGCGGGTCTCTCAAGGCTCATCCCTGAGCAGACCCAATCGCCAGCCCGTTCTTCGAAATATTCGTCGTTATGAACACATATAGCGGTACGGCCCAGGCGGGCATCGGCGCAGATACGTTTGAATGTCGTTGTTCTTAAACGAATACATCGCACCCGAGAAGGGATCGACAATCAGCCAGCCAGGAACGCCGAGGAAAATGAGATTTCCGAACAGGTACCAGGGAGTGAGATTCGTGCTCAACGGTACGATTGACGTGTTGTAGCCATCCTCCGCGAGCGTCAGCGTGTAATTGATTTTGCCAAAATAGCTGCCATCCGCTTTCTTCAGCGTAACGGTCTGCGGCGTAATCCCACTGGCGACAATCTGGCCGTCGCTGTCAGAGATAGCAAAGCGAACGTGATCGGGCACGCTGTTGATACGTACCTGTTCCTCATTGTCTCCGACAATAGTGGCGCAGCCTGCAAGCAGTAACGGTAAAAGCAATACGAGTAATTTTTTCATCCTGGCGCTCCATCGGTTAATACAATGAACAGCGACCCAGGCGGGGGAAAACTTAAACGGCGTTTCAAAACTGAGCAGAGGTTGTGCTGATGAAAAAGTCACGATTCACCAAAGAGCGGATTGTCTTTGCCTGAAGCAAGTCGAACCGTGTCGCCAGTCAATGGCAGGATGATCAGCACTGACTGGCGGTTCGGGCTCTTAGTGCTGTAACACCTTCAGAGACGCTTTTTTCGGGAAGATTAACAGCGCCAGGATCGGTGAGATAACCATCAGGGCAAACACCCAGCTAAAGCCTGTGGTGAAGCCGCCCGTGATATCCACAGACAGGGCAATTAGCTGACTGTTAATAGTGGCCAGGATAAAGGTACTGACCCAGAACGTGGACATCATATAGGTCACCCGGCGCGTACTGACATTTTGCGCACTCTCTTTTGGGATCGAAAATATAAAGGCAAACCAGGTGGCAAAGACAAAGCCGGTGATAAACGAACAGCTAAGGATCAGTACGTCATTGGTAGCAAAGAGCATAATGAAGGTGGTAATCGCCATCACGATACTAGAGATAAATAACCAGCTTTTATAGTGGTAGCCCCGGGCTTTAAAGAATGGACCAATAATTGCTCCCAGCATAATCCCCACCTGGTTGACAGTACCACTGAGATGGGCATGTGAGCCAACCGGCAGGTGGGCGTATTTGTCATAGTAGAGCGGTAAGAAAGTAAACATGAAGACCATCATGATCATCGCGCCGACATACTGAGCCACCATCCCCCAGACCACACGGCTGAATACCGCTTCTTTGAGTTCGCTCATGTCGAAAGAGGAGGCAGTCTGTTTGCTGTCGACCCTCTCATCAGTGAAAAAGATAAACCACACCGCGCCAAGGATCAGAGTAATCACCCCATACACCGCCAGCAGATTACGCCAGCCACCAAACAGTTGAGACAGGCTGGCGGTCAGCGTCAGCGCGATAATGGTGCCGACAATATTGGAAGTACAGTTCAGGCTATTAAGCGCTGAGGCGGTTTTATTGTTGAAAAAGCGCGCCACAGTCGGCACCAGGGAGACCAGGCAAATAGCGCCGCCCAGCCCGCCGAGGAAGCGTATAACCAGCAACAACTCAAAGTTATTGGTCCACGGAATGAGGACTGATAAGCCCGTCAACACGCAACCGAGCAGATAGGATTTCCGGGCACCTAACTTCACGGTGAGGACTGACGTCCCCACTGCGCCTATAATTTTCGCCCACAGGATAACGTTCGACATCAGCGCGGCATGTGACACGTCGATAGTAAAGTCCGCCATGATTTGTGGCATGACAGCTCCCGTTGTCGCCCAGGCCGCACCAAAAATCATGTACACGGCGTAGAGAACAAATTCGATAATCCACTTATTCATGCTGCAGTTCCTTTACCGCTAAGCTCGACGATTTCCAGCAACATCTCCCCTGACAGTCGTAGTGATTCAACAGGAATAAACTCAGTAGTGGAATGGAAGTTATGCGCGCCGGTAAAGATATTTACTGTTGGTAAGCCCGCTGGGGTGATAACACTGCCATCGTAGCCACCGCGCATGATCAATGGCTTAGGGGTAATTCCCAGGTTGAGCATTGCCTGCTGAACACTGGCCAAAATAACCGGATTTTTATCTAGACCTTCTTTGACATTGCCATAGGTGTCAGACAATTCCAGGATAATATTTTCACGGCCAAAGCGACTTTGTAATCGATCGATAATGGTCTGTAAGGTCGATTTTCTGTTTTGATAGCTGTCACTTTCAAAGTCACGAATGGCTAAGTCCAGGGTAGCGCATGCGGTATCACCGGCTAATTTTTGCACCCAGAAATAACCTTCGCGTCCTTCGGTTAATTCCGGCCGCTCGGCGACGGGCAGGGCATTAATTACGTCATTAGCCATCAGCAACGCATTGACCAATTTACCTTTTGCACTCATTGGATGGGCAGTGACCCCTTTAAAGGTAATCTTTGCGCTACCTGCGTACCAGTTTTCAATGACATATTCGCCGACGCCACAGCAGTCGAGACAAATACCAAAATCAGCGTTAAGCCCTGGCACATCCAACGCTTTGGCACCACGAATGCCGATCTCTTCATCAGGCAGCAGGACCAGTTTTATCTCTCCGTGTTTGAAATCCGGGGTGACTGTCATGTAGCGGATCGCCTCGACGGCGGCGGCGATAGCGGCTTTGTCATCCGCTCCCAGCAGGCTGCTGCCATCGGTGGTAATGATGTCCTGGCCCAGATAGTGCTGTAACTCCGGGAAGGCTGCAGGGGAGATAACTTCACCGGTTGCGGGCAGAACGATATCCCCGCCCTGGTAGTTTTTCACCCGTTGCGCTTGGGTGTCACTGGTATGATCGGGGGCGGTATCAAGGTGAGCAAAGAAGACAATGGCAGGCATTTCAGGACAATTAGCCGCTAGGCTTAACGTGGTAATTGCATTGTCTGCAACCTGTGCTTTGACGCTGCCCGTAGAAGATAATTCATCTGCCACCCGTTGGGCTAACTGACGTTGATTATCACTGCTGGGAAGATGTGGGTTACCTGGTTCCGCGGTGGTGTTTATCGTCGTATAGCCCAAAAAGGTGTTAACTATCTGCTCTGCATCGATACGTGTTTTCATTATTTATACTCATTATCGGTATGGAAAGGTAACTCTATGCAGTCTTTGTCTCTCACTTAACACTCAGCGATCAAGGAAAGAATTCGTGAAAGTGTAAGCATCCCGCTTAACCGGACCATTCACTTTTAGAGATCTTCCGACATACTGATTACGTCACCTGAGGAGATCGCTATGCGCAAAGCACGATTTACTGGGCACCAGATAATCACCGTATTGAAGTCATCGAAACAGGCCGGATCGTTGAGGACGGTCTGCCGCGAAGCGGGCATAGCTTCATTGGGGGCGTCTCGAAAATGGGGGCACCTTTCATGCCCCCAATGATGCCCCCAAAAGATACTTGACCTTGGTAGACACGCATTGACATCAGGAGACCATGAATGGCGTTGGTTGCTGGTATTATAAGGGATTTATTGAGTTGCGTGGAGTTTGAGAGAAGCAAATTGGCGGAAGATCACAGGAGTCGAACCTGCCCGGGGCCGCTGGCGGTCCCATCTGGATTTGAAGTCCAGCCGCCTCACCGGAGACGACGACCTTCCGCGCCTCGATTGCTACATGGAGGCGGTGCGCATTATAGCTACTTTCAGGCAGTTACCCCACTCTTTGATCTAATTATTTCCTGATACCTGTGCAGTAAACCACCACAACCCCCATAAAACCCTACAAAATCCGTTAGTTACATTTTTAAACATTTATCTTCCCAACCGCGATCACAGAAAACAAGAAACGTAATCCGCTAACGAGATATTGGAATTCCATCGGTGCCGTCGATGAATTACAACCATGTAACCGGTTACTGATGTTCGATGACGCTGTTGAGGGATAAAAAATGAGTCATGAAGTGTTATCCGTGAAGGAGAAGATTGGCTACGGCATGGGAGACGCCGCCAGCCATATCATTTTTGATAACGTCATGTTGTACATGATGTTTTTTTATACCGATATTTTTGGTATTCCCGCCGGTTTTGTCGGCACTATGTTTTTGCTCGCCCGCGCACTTGATGCAATTTCCGACCCGTGCATGGGTCTGCTCGCCGACCGTACCCGCAGCCGCTGGGGCAAATTCCGGCCGTGGATCCTGTTTGGGGCTATTCCCTTTGGTCTCGTGTGCGTGCTGGCCTATAGCTCGCCAGACCTCTCCCACAACGGAAAACTGATTTACGCCGCCGTCACCTACACCCTCCTCACCCTGCTGTATACCGTGGTCAACATCCCTTACTGCGCGCTGGGCGGGGTGATAACCGACGACCCAACGCAGCGCATCTCCCTGCAGTCCTGGCGCTTCGTGCTGGCGACGGCAGGCGGCATGCTCTCCACGGTGCTGATGATGCCGCTGGTGAACCTGATTGGTGGCGACGACAAAGCATTCGGCTTCCAGGGCGGCATTGCGGTGCTGTCGGTGGTGGCCTTCCTGATGCTAGCCTTCTGTTTCTTCAATACCAAAGAGCGCATTCAGGTGCCGCCGAGCACCTCATCAATGCGTGAAGATCTGCGAGATATCTGGCAAAACGACCAATGGCGTATCGTCGGCCTGCTGACCATTCTCAACATCCTCGCGGTCTGCGTGCGCGGCGGCGCGATGATGTACTACGCCACCTGGATTATGGGCTCCGCCGGGCTGTTCACCGCCTTCCTGTGCACTTACTGCGTCGGCAACCTGATTGGCTCCGCGCTGGCGAAACCACTCACCGACTGGAAATGTAAAGTCAGCGTGTTCTGGTGGACCAACGCGGCGCTGACGGTGCTGAGCGTGGCGATGTTCTTCGTGCCGATTCAGGCCAATTTCGTGATGTTTGGCTTCATCTTCGTGATTGGCGTGCTCCACCAGCTGGTGACGCCAATTCAGTGGGTAATGATGTCCGACACCGTCGACTATGGCGAATGGTGCAACGGCAAACGCCTGACCGGCATCAGCTTCGCGGGCACGCTGTTTGTCCTGAAGCTCGGCCTGGCGCTGGGCGGTGCAATGATTGGCTGGATGCTGGCGGCGGGCGGCTATGACGCCGGGGCCAAAACCCAAAACAGCGACACCATCAGCATCATTATTGCGCTGTTTACCCTCGTTCCGGCGGCCTGCTATCTGCTGAGCGCCGTTATCGCCAGGCGTTATTACACGCTGAAAACCCCGTATTTACGCAAAATCATGGCGGATATCGCGCAGGGCGCGCGCCGCACTCAGCAAGACGTTGAGCAGGCTCCGGTCAGCAAAGAATTACCGAACTAAGAGGAACAAGGCATGAAAATCAGTGATGGAAACTGGCTCATTCAACCTGGCCTGAATCTAATTCACCCGCTGCAGGTGTTCGACGTCGAACAGCAGGGTAACGAAATGGTGGTGTATGCCGCCCCGCGCGATGTGCGTGAACGCACCTGGCAGCTGGATACGCCGCTGTTTACGCTGCGCTTTTTCTCCCCGCAGGAAGGCGTGGTGGGCGTGCGCATTGAGCATTTCCAGGGCGCGCTGGATAACGGCCCGCACTACCCGCTAAATGTGCAGCAGGATGTGAAAGTTGAGATGCAAAACACTGCCGAATTTGCCGAGCTGAAAAGCGGCAATCTCAGCATACGCGTCTCGAAAGGCGAATTCTGGGCGCTGGATTTTCTGCGCAATGGCGTGCGTATCACCGGTAGCCAGGTGAAAAACAACGGTTACGTGCAGGACACCCACAGCGATCGTAATTACATGTTCGAACGCCTGGATTTAGGCGTGGGTGAAACCGTCTACGGCCTTGGCGAGCGCTTCACCGCGCTGGTGCGCAACGGTCAGACCATCGACACCTGGAACCGCGATGGCGGCACCAGCACCGAACAGTCGTACAAAAACATTCCCTTTTACCTCACCAACCGCGGCTACGGCGTGCTGGTCAATCACCCGGAGTGCGTGTCGTTTGAAGTCGGATCCGAGAAAGTCTCGAAAGTGCAGTTCAGCGTCGAAAGCGAATATCTCGAATATTTTGTGATTGATGGCCCGACCCCGAAAGACGTCCTGAACCGCTATACACAATTTACCGGCCGCCCGGCGCTGCCGCCGGCGTGGTCATTCGGCCTGTGGCTGACGACCTCATTCACCACCAATTATGACGAAGCGACGGTAAACAGCTTTATCGACGGAATGGCCGAGCGCAATCTGCCGCTACACGTGTTCCATTTCGACTGCTTCTGGATGAAGGCGTTCCAGTGGTGTGATTTCGAGTGGGATCCGGTGACGTTCCCGGACCCGGAAGGAATGATCCGCCGCCTGAAAGCCAAAGGGCTGAAAGTCTGCGTGTGGATTAACCCGTACATCGGGCAGAAATCGCCTGTATTTAAAGAACTGAAAGAAAAGGGCTATTTGCTCAAACGCCCGGACGGCTCGCTCTGGCAGTGGGATAAATGGCAGCCTGGGCTGGCGATTTACGATTTCACCAACCCGGAAGCGTGCCAGTGGTATGCCGACAAGCTGAAAGGCCTGGTGGATATCGGTGTCGACTGCTTCAAAACTGATTTCGGCGAGCGCATTCCGACGGATGTCGTCTGGCATGACGGCTCTGACCCGCAGAAAATGCACAACCATTACGCGTTCATCTACAACGAACTGGTGTGGAACGTGCTGAAAGAGACGCTGGGCGAGCAGGAAGCGGTGCTGTTTGCACGTTCAGCTTCCGTCGGCGCACAGCAGTTCCCGGTGCACTGGGGTGGCGACTGCTACGCCAACTACGAATCGATGGCCGAAAGCCTGCGCGGTGGGCTGTCGATTGGTATGTCAGGCTTTGGTTTCTGGAGTCACGATATCGGCGGCTTCGAAAATACCGCTCCGGCGCACGTCTATAAACGCTGGTGCGCATTTGGCCTGTTGTCGAGCCACAGCCGCCTGCACGGCAGCAAATCCTACCGTGTGCCGTGGGCATACGATGATGAATCCTGCGACGTGGTGCGTCATTTCACCGAGCTGAAGTGCCGGATGATGCCGTATCTGTATCGTCAGGCGGCGATTGCCCGCGAAACCGGTACGCCGGTGCTGCGTTCGATGATGCTGGAGTTCCCGGAAGATCCAACCTGTGATTATCTGGACCGGCAGTACATGCTCGGCGATTCAGTTCTGGTGGCGCCGGTATTCAGCGAAGCGGGCGATGTGCAGTTCTATCTGCCGGAAGGCCGTTGGACGCACCTGTGGCACAACGACGAGGTAACGGGCAGCCGCTGGCATAAGCAGCAGCATGACGCGCTAAGCCTGCCGGTGTACGTGCGTGACAACACACTGTTGGCGCTGGGTAACAACACTCAGAAGCCGGACTACGCATGGCATGAAGGCACGGCATTCCAGCTATTTAGTCTCGAGGACGGACGCGAAGCAGTGTGTCAGGTGCCTGCGGCCGACGGTTCAACCCTCTTCACGTTGAAGGCGAAACGTTCTGGCGGCACCATTACCGTGGAAGGTACTGGCGAATCGCGCGATTGGACGCTGTGTCTGCGTAACATGCAGCAGGTCAACGGCGTGCAAGGCGGTTCACAGTCCGGTAGCGAATGGGGTGTGGTGATTGCTGCTCAGGGGAATTCAGTGGTGATTACGCTCTGAAAGTGCCATCTCCCTAACCCTCTCCCACGGGGAGAGGGGATAATCCTGCTCCCCTGATTTTCTCCTTCGCCTCTTTGGGGAAAGGGTCGGGGTGAGGGGAAAAACACATCAATCAATGCAACCAGCTCACCCCATCCTGCGGCATAAACAGCAGGTTGTAACGGTGCTGGAACGCGTTGAACTCGGAAACATCCGGCTCCAGCTCACGCAAAAAGCCCAGCGCCAAACGAATTTGCGCATCGGTCACCGGGGCGGCGAGACGCGCTTTTTGCAACTGACGGTGCCAGTAGTGAAGATTGGATTCGCTGGCATCGACCACCGCGACCTGCCAGATAAGCAAAACCTGGGCGGCATTCTGCAAATGCGCTTCATTGGGACGGTGCAAATAATGCAGGTACTCTTCACCCGCACGCTTTCCCATCTGATCGATCATCGATTCAACATGCATCGGTGTAATGCCCATTCTTTCGCTCAGGCGTTTAATAGCCCGGCGAGAGTCAGAGGTTAATACCCGAAAACCCACCACAAATACCACCACTAAGGTGGCTAACGTCAACCAGATCATGCGTCCTCTCAGCCTTCCTCTGCCCGCACATGATAATGGCATCTATCGCGATGTCGACAGACAAACGCCCCATAATGTGATTATCACTGAAAGAAAAACAGCCACCGGGCTGTATGCCTCAGTGGCTGCGTTATCCGTCAACGGCAGGAATTATTCAAAAAACAGCCCCAGCTTGTTGAACACGCCAGGGTCGCTCTGGTGGCGGGTCACCTGAGTGACGTCTTCGAGCTTATCAATTTGGCTAATCATCTGCTCCAGACGTTGATCGTTGTTCACTAATAGCCAGATGCGGCTTTTATCGCTGTTCTGGATCGGTAGACAAAGAATACCTTCCACGTTAAACGCGCGGCGAGCAAACAGGCCACAGACGTGGGTCATGACTCCGGGATGGTTGCGCACGGTGAGTTCCAGAATGACGTTGTCATGAATTGCGTTTTGCATGGCTTATTCCCCCACCATTTCAGTATTCGCGGCACCCGGCGGTACCATTGGCCAGACTTTTTGCTCAGGATCGATACGCACATGAATCAGCGCCGGTCCCGGGCGGGAAATAATCTCCTGCAACGCGGCCTGTGGATCCTCGGCCGAATTCAGGTCACAGGTTTGCAGGCCAAAGCCCTGCGCAATCTGCATAAAGTTAATCATTCCCGGATAGGTGGCGGCAAAAACACCCTGTTTGTAGAACAGACTTTGCTGCTGATGCACCAGCCCCAGCGCCTCGTTGTTCATCAGGATAATTTTTACGTCGAGCTGATTTTCCGCCGCAGTCGCCATTTCCTGAATGTTCATCATCAGGCTACCGTCACCGGAGAAACACAACACTTTGCGATGCGGATTCGCCAGCGCCGCACCCACTGCCGCAGGCAGGCCAAAGCCCATCGTGCCCAGCCCGCCGGACGTCAACCACTGACGCGGACGATTGAGCGGATACGCCTGCGCGGTCCACATCTGATGCTGGCCGACGTCGGTGGTGACAATCGCGTCGTCGTCCACACACGCCGCCACGGCGTTAATCAGACCGTAATGGGTCAACGGGTCGCCCGCTTGCGGAATGGCTGACGGGAATTCCTGTTGCAAATCCGCCACCAGCTGACGCCACTCGGCGCGCGGCTGGGCTTCAACCAACGGGATCAGCTGGTCCAGAACGTCGCCCACATCGGCCTGAATTGCCACATGAGGCTGTTTGATTTTACCCAGCTCTGCGCGGTCGATATCGACGTGAATGATTTTGGCGTTCGGGCAGAATTGCTCGGTTTTCCCAATCGCCCGGTCATCAAAACGTGCGCCTAAAACAATCAGCAAATCAGCCTCTTGCATAACGTGGTTGGTACTGCGTGCGCCATGCATTCCGAGCATCCCTAACGACAGCGGATGCGCTTTAGGCAGCATACCCAACGCCATCAGGGTCATGGTGGTCGGCAGATTGGCTTTTTCCGCCAGTTTGCGGATGTGCTCCGGGACGTTGATCACCCCGCCGCCAAGATACAGTACCGGGCGTTTGGCGCTGTTAATCATCGCCGCGGCATCGCGCACATCAGCCAGGTTAAACACCGGGGCAGGTGCTTTACAGCCCGGCATCGGCAGATCGTCGATATCGATTTCAGCGGTCTGAACATCCTTCGGAATATCCACCCACACCGGGCCTGGACGGCCAGACTGCGCAATACGAAACGCGTCGCTGATCACCTGCGGAAGCTCGCTGATGTCACGGACTAAATAGTTGTGTTTGGTGATGGGGATGGAGATGCCGTAGGTGTCCACTTCCTGGAACGCATCGGTACCGATCATCGAGGCAGGAACCTGACCGGTAATGCACACCAGCGGAATAGAATCGAGGCGCGCATCGGCAATTGCGGTGACCAGGTTGGTCGCGCCGGGGCCGCTACAGGCCATACAGACAGCCGGTTTGCCCTGTGTACGCGCCATACCCTGGGCGATAAACCCTGCGCCCTGTTCATGGCGGGCCAGTACGTGACGGATCTGCTTGCTTTGGCTGAGCGCGTCGTACAGCGGTAAAACCGTGCCGCCTGGAATACCCGCCACAATGGTGATGCCCTGACGTTCCAGTAAGTGAACAATCAGCTGTGCGCCGGTAAAACGCTTTGCCTGTGACGTCGTCTGAGATGACGCCGCCTGTGATGACATTGTGCCCGAAGTTGTCATGCTCCAGTCCTTTTCTTGTGGGCCGACTTTCCGGGGGGCTTAAACGAAAAACCCCGCCGGTTTGCGCCGGCGGGGTTTTGGAATCGTGTGTTCCGGACCCTACGGCGCATTGCCGACGACCACCACCACACGCACGACGACCACTGCGGCTGGTTGCGCAGTTGGTAGTAGGTTGATTGCGTTCAGGTTGATGTTCATTAGGGACCATGACGTTGTGTTGTTGACTGGATTTATACAAGCACAGGCGGCGATGCGCGGCAAGCGCTTTATGATTCACCACAAAAATCTGAACTGTCGATCACGTTTCTCTGCAAAACCTCAGAAAACAAAAAACCCCGCCGGAGCGAGGTTTCGTCAGTGGTTTGCGGGTGGTATCCGCGAAGCGCACTGTGTTACGTCAACGGCAAAAGTATACGCGATCGGCGGCGATCGCGCAATTTCGCCCACGGTTTACCGCATAAATGAGTATGAGACAGCCCAGTGATTTTGCCGACAAAAAAAACACCTGTTCATTCATACAGTATTTATCTATACTGAAGCTGTTCGCAGTGAGCCATTTGGGGGCCGCATGTTCGACCGGCGCGCAAAAAGTCCTGGCTGAAACGGGTGGTGCCGTCAGCGCCTTAACCCCCGGGAGAGCACACTGTGTTACGTCAACAAACGGCTGGTGACAGGCAGCGGAAAGGTAAGTCAGCCGGAAGTTCTCCTTACACTACAGGAGAAACGTATGGGTGGAATGGAACTGGCAGTGTTGGTCCTGAAACTCATGGTTGCGTTGCTGCAACTGCTTGATGCAGTCCTGAAAACCTTACGGTAATCAGGTTCAGGCCGTACCAAAGAGGGGCGGGCAACCTCCCCTCTTTCAACCGTTCACCCTACTTTGGCGGTTTTGTGCACTGTAGCTGGTTGATCATACAGCAGAATGTTACAGTCGTATGACACTTCACGACTGGCTGTGCCATGACTCTGACCGTCTTTTTTGTGTTGCTGTTTGCCGCCCTGCTGCATGCCAGCTGGAATGCTATCGTCAAGGCGGGGAGCGATAAACTCTACTCCGCCATCAGCGTGAGCGGTTCCGCATCGCTGATAGCCTTTGTGCTGCTGCCCTTTTCTCCACAGCCTGCCCTGGCCAGTGCGCCGTGGCTGCTTGCTTCCTGCAGTTTACAGGTGGTTTACACCGTCCTGGTCGCGAAGACCTACCAGGTCTCAGACATGAGTCAGACCTACCCGCTGATGCGCGGCACCGCGCCGTTGCTGGTGGCGACGGTCAGCCTATTTTTACCGGGCGAGCAGCTCTCTTCTTTAGCGTGGATGGGTATCGGCGTTATCTGTCTGTCGATTTTGGCGATGGCGCTGAACGGTCGAAGCGGGTCAAGAAAAGGGGTGACGCTGGCACTGATCAACGCCTGTTTCATTGCCAGTTATACGCTGGTCGACGGCACGGGCGTGCGGCTTTCCGGCTCCGCGCTCGGCTATACCCTGTGGACATTTTTGATGAACGGTTTTTGCCTGCTCGGTTGGGCGATGGTCTCTCGCCGCCTCGAGGTCTCCCGCTACATGCGTCTTCACTGGAAGAAGGGTATTTTTGGCGGCCTCGGCACCATGGGCTCTTATGGCCTGGCGCTGTGGGCGATGACTCAGGCTCCGCTAGCGGTCGTGGCGGCGCTGCGTGAAACCTCAATTCTGTTCGGGGCGGCCATTGCACTGGTTATCCTCAAAGAGCGAGTGACGTGGCTGCGCCTGGCCGCCGCCTGCGGGATTGCCCTCGGCGCAATTATGCTGCGCCTGTCCTGATCCACTCTGGCAACAATTGTTGCCGAATATCGTTTACAAAACCTGCCTGATGCCGTTTCGTCGATCCTTCCCCGGTGGTTGTTCTGTCATTTTACTGTGGTAGATTCCTCGCGGACTTTGCTGATTTAATAGTCACATATTCTTTCTTTTTAACCCTTCACAAAGTAATCATCGAATGAAAAGGCATAAGAACGTCAATTTGCTGCTGATGCTGGTACTGCTGGTGGCTGTCGGACAGATGGCGCAAACCATTTATATTCCAGCCATTGCTGACATGGCGCGCGAACTGAACGTGCGTGAAGGTGCGGTCCAGAGTGTCATGGCCGCTTATCTACTGACCTACGGCGTGTCGCAATTATTCTACGGTCCGCTTTCAGACCGCGTGGGCCGCCGACCGGTTATCCTCGTCGGCATGACGATTTTTATGCTGGCGACGGTTATTGCCATGACCACGCACAGCCTGACGATGCTTATTGCCGCCAGCGCCCTGCAAGGTATGGGCACCGGTGTGGGCGGCGTCATGGCGCGCACCTTGCCGCGCGACTTGTATGAAGGCACGCAGCTGCGCCATGCGAACAGTTTGCTGAACATGGGCATTCTGGTTAGCCCACTACTGGCACCGCTGATTGGCGGGATGCTCGATACGGTCTGGAGCTGGCGCGCGTGCTACGGTTTCCTGCTGGTGCTGTGTATGGGCGTGACGCTGAGCATGGCGCGCTGGATGCCGGAAACGCGTCCCCAGGATGCGCCGCCAACCCGCTTTACCACACGTTATAAAACACTGCTCGGCAACGGGCCGTTCACCTGCTACGTGATGATGCTGATTGGCGGCCTGGCGGGAATTGCAGTATTCGAAGCTTGCTCCGGCGTGCTGCTGGGCGCAGGGCTTGGTCTGAGCAGTATGGTGGTGAGTATTCTGTTTATTCTGCCGATTCCGGCGGCGTTTTTCGGCGCCTGGTTCGCCGGACGCCAGAACAAGCGCTTCTCCAGCATGATGTGGCAGTCGGTCATTAGCTGTCTGCTGGCGGGGCTGATGATGTGGATCCCGGGCCTTCTCGGGGTGATGAACGTCTGGACGCTGTTGGTCCCTGCGGCGCTATTCTTCTTCGGTGCCGGGATGCTGTTCCCGCTCGCCACCAGCGGCGCGATGGAGCCTTTCCCGTTCCTCGCCGGAACAGCTGGAGCCCTGATCGGCGGCCTGCAGAACATCGGTTCCGGTGCGCTGGCCTGGCTTTCCGCGCTGCTCCCGCAAACTGGACAAAGCAGTCTGGGCCTGCTGATGACGCTGATGGGACTGTTGATATTGCTATGCTGGCTGCCGTTGGCTTCCCGGTTTAATCAGCATCAGCAGACGATTTAAGGCGGAGATAGGCCCGGCGGAGCACAATTGTCGGGCCTGCTGACTCATTTTAACATCGTCATAATTTCCATTGGCGAACGTTGATGGCGAATTAAGTCACGCATGACTTTCATGTACGCTGCGGTGTAGCTGAAAAAGTCGAGATATCCTTCGCAGAGCGCACTTTTCCCGCTGGCGTCGCGGTGTTTTGGGCAGTCACCGTTACAAAGACGCAATGCGCGGCAGGTGCGGCATTCGTTGCTGATGGTACGCTTTTTGTCGAGGCCAAAATCACGCGCGGCGTCGCTGGCGGTTATGTCGCTCAGCGTCTGGTGATGGATATTGCCGAGACGGTATGACGGATAAACGTAGTGATCGCACTGATACACGTCGCCGTTACTTTCCAGCGCAAACGCATGGCCGCAGGTTTCACTCATGGCGCACATTTGTGAGGAAAACCCGTTCCATATGCCAAGCGTTGAATCGAACAGCTGCACAAATATGCGGCTGATATCTTCCCGTACCCACACATCAAACACGCCGCGCAAAAACGCACCCCATGCATCGGCAGGAACAGAGTGGTCGTCCGGCGTCCGATCGTCGTTCATCTCCAGCAGCGGAATGAATTGTATAAACGGCGTCCCAAGCTCACGCAAGTAGCGGTAAAGCGTCTGCGGCTTCGCACAGTTATGACGGCCCACCACCACCAGCAGATTAAACTCTACGTCGTGCGCTTTCAGGGTTTCGATGGCGTTCAGTACCTTCTGGTGAGTAGTATTTTCGCTACGGCTGACGCGCATGGCGTCGTGCATTTCCGCAGGTCCATCTATCGAGACACCCACCAGCCAGCCGTGCGCTTTAAAAAAGCGGCACCATTCATCGTTCAGCAAAATCCCGTTGGTCTGAAAGGCGTTATAGATGCGCTTTTCACCGGCATACCGCTGCTGTAGCGCCACCACACGGCGGAAAAAATCCACGCCACACAGCGTCGGCTCACCGCCCTGCCACGCAAACTGCACGTCATCCCCCGGCTGCGCCTCAATCTGCTGGCGAATAAACGCCTCGAGTGTGGCATCGTTCATGTCAGTTTGTTGGGGTTTATCGAGGTAAAAGCAGTAGCGGCAGTGAAGATTACAGCGCGAACTGGCCGGTTTGGCCATGACGTGACAGCCTGTCATGTGACTCCTTTGATAAACAGCACGATTTGCTTAAGATGCGTTACAGCAAACAATATTGCGAGGGAGAGCACTGCGAGGGAGATCATAAATTTGTCACGCACCGCGCGCGGATGTAAAAAATCAGACGTTTCTTCCGCCATCAAATTTCGCTGCCAGGTATATCGCCAGAGAACGGCTGCCACCAGCGCCAGCACCGCCAACGACAGCCAGAACGGCGTACCCGCGCGATGCCAGCTGTGTTTGACAGCCAGCGCCATCAACGCGCCGTAGCCCAACAGGGTACGTAACCAGGCCAGCGAGGTGCGTTCCGGCTGCAAACCCGGATCGCTTTCGCGACGGGCTTTGCGTTTATCCGGCATAAAACACCAGCAGCATGACCGCCACCACTACGGCCAGTAGCGCGACGCTGATAATCAGCAGCCCGCGGGTGTAGGGCAAATCCTCTTTCAGGCGCATCGCTTTTTCGTTATTCAGCCAGCGCAGATAGCCGTAAATCGCCAGCACACCCGCAAACAGGCACAGCAAAAGCGCCAACACTTCACGGATGAGCGGCGTCGCGAAGTCGGGCGCCAGCTGATCAAGCCCGACGCCCGCCGCCAGAAAGCCGAGCGCGGTGCGGATCCAGGCCAAAAAGGTGCGCTCATTAGCCAACGAGAAGCGGTAATCCGGCGCTTCACCGAGGCGGGATATTTTCATTTCTGCTCCTTTACGCCTTCGCCCGCTCCCGTGAGAGAGGGCGAAACCGGTCATCAAAACTTCTGCGTTTTCTCTTCCACCTTAACACCCTGAGTGGGCAGGCCGGTATCGTAGTCACGCACCACCGGCGAGTAACCATCTTCCGGCCGCGGGCGGAACGCGCCCATCCAGCGCGGCTGCGCCTGTGTGCGCCACGGACGCAAACTCCACTGATAGGTGCGGAACGGATCGCGAATTTTATCCATGTAATCCAACAGGCTGTCGTGCATCGAATCGCGAATACTGACGTAGTCGGCATCTTCAATCAGGTTGCGCAGTTCATTCGGGTCGCTGTGTCTGTCGTACAGTTCATCCGTAGTAAACAGGTTGAGCACCAGTTTCCAGCGCTCCGTTACCCAGCAGCGCACCGGAATAAAACCGCCGAAGCTGTCGTGTTCGATTTCATAGCGGTTAAATTCCACCATCACCCCACGATCGGCATTGGCGCGCAGTATATTTTCACCAGGCAAAATGTCGGGCTGATGAATGCCCGCCAGCGCCATCATCGTGGGCAGCAAATCAATGTGGCTGACGGGTGTGTTCACCTGCGTCGGTTCCCCGTGCGGAGGCCGCATAATCAGGGGGATGCGGGTGATGTCATCGTACATCGCCGCACCTTTACTGATGAGCTTGTGCGCGCCCATCATTTCGCCGTGATCCGAGGTATAAATCACCCAAGTGTTTTCACGCTGTTCGGCCGTGAGGGCGTTAATCACCCGGCCAATCTGATCGTCGACAAAATCATTGCAGGCAAAATACATTGGATGGTGATAGCGGGCATCTTCTCCGACGGGCGAAGGCATTGCGTCCGCCCACAGTCGATGATGCAGCGGTTTGCCATCCAGACTGTCGTGCGCCTTTTCGCCCAAATCGTAGTAAAAGTCCTGATATTTCTCCAGATACTCCACCGGACAGGTGAACGGATGATGCGGCTCGTCGTAGGAGACCACCATCAGGAACGGCTCGTCGCTGCGTGTTGGCTGATGCAGAAAATCAATCGCCCGGTTGCTGATGCGATGCGCCCAGGTGAAGGTTTCATCTATCTGATGCGTCTGTAAATCTTCCACGCTATTCAGCCCATTGCGCCACAGGCTGATCTGCTCTTCGGTCAGTTCTGACAAATAGTTCGCGCCGTCGAACCAGTACTCCGCGTCCCATTCCGGCGGGCACACGCCGGTGCCGAAATAGTCGTGCCCGTCGAGATGCCATTTGCCGATGAAGCAGGTGTGATAGCCCGCATCCTGGAAATAGCGCCCCATGGTGGAGATGTTTTTCCCCGGCGCGACGTTGTTGGTCCACGGCCCGGACTGATTGGCATAAATTCCAGTGAATAGCCCGGCGCGCGCGGGTGTGCAGACCGGGGAGCAGGTATAAGCGGAATTAAAGCGGATGCCTTCCGCGGCCAGGCTGTCGATATGTTGCGTATTCAACGGCTTCCCGCTGTAACACCCGACCATGTTGGTGGCTTGGGTGTCGGTCATGATGAACAGGAAATTCGGGCGGCTCATGGCTTCTCCTTAATGTCTGAAGCGAAAACGGCAGGCTCAACGCGGCGCGCCTGCCAGCGAGAGAAAATGAGATACACCACCACCGCGGCGGTGATGCCGTAGCTCAGAATGGTCAGCCACTGCACGTGATAGCCACCGAACTGCGCCAGCCCGGAGTACACGCCGATCATCGCGAACAGAATGCCCACTGAGGCAATCTTCGCGTTTTTCCACGGCTGCATATCCACCGCAAAGGCATCGTGAAATTTGAACGGCGTGGCGCGGGGTTTAATGGCACCAATCACCAGCATAACCACCACGTTGATGCAGAAGGTGCAGGCCAGCACGTAGAGGAAATGGATATCGAACTTCACCAGGTAGTTGATGGTGATGTAGCTGCAAATACCGAGGAACATCGCCACTTTGGCGGCCAGGGCCGGGATGCGAGGAAAGAAAAAGCCCATGATGATGATGGTCACCAGAGGCACGTTGTAGATACCGTTGAGCTGTTTCATCCAGCTATAGAGCCCTTCCGGCGCGTTGGCTATCCACGGCGCAACCAGCAGCGACACCACGGCGATGAGCAAACCAAACCGCCGCCCCACGCGCACCAGCTGGTCCGGCTGAGCGTTTTCATTGATGATGCGGCGATAAATCCCCATGCTGAACAGCGTGCTGGCGCTGTTAAGGAAACCGTTGAAGGTGCTGATCACCGCGCCAAATAACACCGCACCAAAAAAGCCGATCAGCGGCACGGGCAGCACTTTGCTGACCAGCGCCGGATAGGCCATGTCGGCGCTCGGTAAATCCTGGAACAGGTGAAACGCAATAAGCCCAGGCAGCACCAGAATCAGCGGATCGAGCATCTTCAGCACCGCGGTCAGTAGCGCCCCTTTTTGCCCTTCAGCGAGGCTTTTCGAGGCCAGCGTGCGCTGGACAATGCCCTGATTGGTGCACCAGTAGAAGGTGTTCACAAGGATTAGCCCGGTGAATGCCGCGCCAATCGGCAGCGGGTCATGACTGCCACCGATGGAGTTCAGCTTTTCGGCGTGTACGGTGGTGAGCCTTTCCAGCCCTTGAAAAAAGCTGCCGCCGCCCATCACGATCAAGCCAAAGACTGGCACCATCAGGCCGCCAATCACCAGGCCGATGCCGTTAATTGAATCGGCAATCGCCATCGCGCGCATTCCGCCAACGACCGCGTAAAGAATGCCCGCCACGCCTAACAAAATCACCAGCAGCCAGATGGCCGCGCCCTGAGAAATGCCCAGCGAATCGCCGACGTGAAACAGGCTGTTGAGCGCCAGCGCACCGGAATAGAGGACGATCGGCAGGAAGCAAACGCCGGTGGCGATGAGAAAACAGAAATCGATGATGATGCGGGTAGTTTTGTCGTACCGCTCTTCGAGAAAATCCGGAATGGTGGCGATGCCGCGTTGCAGGTAGCGTGGCAGGAAAATCAGCGCGAGGAAGATGAGCGTCACCGCGGAGGTAACTTCCCAGCCCATCACCGACATGCCGCTGCGATAGGCCTGGCCGGAGAGCCCCACCAGCTGTTCGGTAGAGAGGTTGGTCAGCATTAACGAGGCGGCAATTATCGGCGCTTTTAACGAACGTCCTGCGAGGAAATATCCTTGTTCTGAACCGGTATCCTGTTTTCGGACTTTCCACCAGGTGATGACGGCTACCAGGAGGGTAAATGCAATAAAGCTCACAATTTGTTGAATGTTCATCATGCAGCCCTTTAACGTTTTATTATGCCAGGGTTATGATCCCCTTTATGGGTTGGGCTGATAATTGGTCGCCGGCGAAATAAAATGAATGGAAAAACTATTCTTTCAAATGTAAAAAACGAAACCACCTACAATATCCCGCTGGTTCTTGACGAAAATGTGATCTCCAGCGGGATTTCGCTTATCTCACTTTGGCATACGCTGGCGGATGAAAGTTATAAGGTAATATGGCCCAGGGATAAGAAAAAACCGCTGATCCCTAACTCGTGGGTCGCCATCTACACCCTTCAGGGCTGCGGAAAACTGCTGTTACGCGACGGCAGTGAAATAACGCTCAACGGTAATTGTATTATCTTCCTGAACCCGATGGACATTCAGTCTTATCACTGCGAGGGTTTACTCTGGGAACAATACTGGATGGAATTTATCCCTACAAGCGTGATGGAAATTCCGCTATTACAAACCGGTATAATATATAACGGGGACGTGTTTAATCAGGAATTAGCCGAAGTGGCGTTCATGATCACCCAAAAATCACCGCTTAAAAACAATCTGGCAGTCGCATTTCTCACCAAAATAATATACCAGTGGATTTGTCTTATTTCAGAGAATGGAAAAAAAGATGCATTGCTTATTCAGATTGAGAAATTACTCTCGGTGCTGCATAGCGATCTGCAAAAAAACTGGAGCGTGAAGGAGATGGCGCAAAAGATGCAGTGCAGCGAGCAATATTTGCGGCGTTTGTTTTTACGCTATACCGGTAAAACGCCAAAAGAGTATTACCTCGATGCGCGGCTGGATCTGGCGCATTCATTGCTTAAACAACAGGGGCAGACGGTGGGAAAAGTGGCGGATATGCTTAATTTTTTCGATTCGTTTCACTTCAGCAAAGCGTTCAAACGCCGCTTCAACCTGACGCCTTCAACGGTTATGAAGGCGCAGGCTGAGCAGCATGGGGATCAGTGAAGTTCTGGCCAGTACGCCTTATTGGCTTCAATCAGATCGTCGAGAATCGCCTTCGCGACGGACGCGCCTGGCACCGTTTTAGACAACGTGATGGCCTGCCACAGTTTCCGGTACGAGCGCTGCTCCCAGGCATCGACCACCAGTTTTTCCACCGCCACCTGCTGGCTCATTAGTCCTTTCTGGAAATTCGGGATGTCGCCGACCGTCAGCGGTTGCGGCCCGCTTTTGCCGACCAGGCACGGAATTTCCACCATCGCATCGGCGTCAAAGTTATGAATAGCGCCATTGTTCGGCACAATAAGCAACATCCTCTCCTGGGTGTTAAAGGCGATAGCTGCCGCTAAATCAACGATATACGACGCGTGTTCGTCGATTTCTAACTCACCCGCAGACGCGTTACCCGCTTCGATAATTGCCCGACAGGCACCAAACACATGCTTCTCACGGTGATCCATCACTTCATTCGCGCGGGTCCGCGCCGGGTTTGAATGCTCAACGACGTAATCCGGGAACAGGTAATATTTCAGATAGGTATTCGGCATAGTATCCGGGTCCAGCGCCTGGACATCCTTCGCTTTGGCGAACGTATCATTCCAGCTCGCTTCGGTATGCGGATCGTTAGAAGGCGGCACATAGCCGTATTTCGCCACATGTTCGCGCAATTTCGGCATTAAATCATTGCCTTCCAGATCTTCTATCGACGTCCACCAGCCGAAGTGGTTCAGCCCGTAATAACGCACGCGCATTTGTTTTCTGTCCTTCAGGCCCACGATTTGCGCCATGCGCCCTTCGATGCCAATCGGCATGTCACAAATATTGAGGATTTTGGCGTTCGGACGCAGTCGACGCGTCGCTTCGGCCACAATCGCCGCCGGGTTCGAATAGTTAAGCATCCAGGCGTTCGGTGAATACTGTTCCATGTAATCGACCAGTTCCAGCACGCCACCGATGGAGCGCATGCCATAGGCAATCCCGCCCGGACCACAGGTTTCCTGGCCGAGCACGCCGTGGCGCAGTGGAATTTTCTCGTCCTGCTCACGCATCGGATATTTGCCAACGCGAATATGCGCCATCACAAAATCCACATCGGTAAAGGCCGTTTTCGGGTCCGTGGTATAGCTAAATTCAATCTCCGGTGCCTGCTCTTTGAGGATGGTTTTACAGGCTTCGGCAATCACCTCCTGACGAGCGCCATCGTTATCGTAGAACTTCAGCGCGCGCAGCGGGAAGCGGTCTTTATTTTGCAGCAACATCAATACGATACCTGGCGTAAAAGTACTGCCGCCACCGGCGATAACTACAGAGAATTTTTTCATGATACAGCCTCCGTCATGGGGATTTGTTCGTTGGATAATGGGGTTCTCATTAGGGTTTCAAGCTGGTCGCGCACCTGCGGGACGTGCAGCCCGACAATCACCTGAATACCGTTGCCGCGACGCACCACGCCGTGGGCGCCAAGAGCTTTGAAGACGTCATCGCTTTGGGTGTTGTTCATGTCGACTAACGCGATGCGCAATCTGGTCGCGCAGTTATTGATGCTTTCAATATTTGCCGCTCCGCCGAGTGCCTGAAGAATGCCTGCTGCCTGGCCAAAGGCCGGAGCTGGTGTCGCGGTGGTTTTACCGCGTGCGGCCTTGTAATCGGCTTTGCTGTAGAGCTTAATTTCGCTCTCTTCGCGGCCCGGCGTTTTCAGGTTGAAATGGAGAATAAGGAAGCGGAAGACGACGAAATAAATGCCGGTGAAGCACACGCCGATGCCGATTTGCGTCAGCACCATTGAGGCATGGTTGTGGAACATAGGGATCCAGTTTTGCGGCAGGAACTGGTCCAGCAGACCGCCGCCCATGTTGCCGACCACGCCGCACATGTACATCACGGTAGCCATGGTGGCCGCCAGCACAGCATGCACCGCAAACAACAGTGGGGAGATAAACAGGAAGGTGAATTCCAGTGGTTCGGTGATCCCGACCAGCATCGCCGTCAGGGTGGCAGGGATGAGTAATCCGGCCACTTTCACCCGGTTTTCAGGCGAGGCGGTGTAATACAGCGCCAGGGCGATACCCACCGATCCGAAGACTTTTGAGTTGCCGTGCAGGGCAAATCCGCCCTGCGGGAACAGCGTTTTCAGCGGCTCGGTGCTTTGGCTGAATTCCTGCAAATGCTGCGCCCAGTACATTTGAATGCCGCCTTCCACCGCCGCCGGACCAAAAATGAACGGACCGTAGACGAAATGATGTAGCCCGGTTGGGATCAGAATGCGTTCAAGGAAGGTGTAAATCCATACGCCCAACGCGCCCGCAGTTCGTAAAAAGGCCTGCAATGATTCAATGCCCATTTGCACTTTTGGCCAGCCGAGCAGGGTCAGCCAGGCGCACGGGATCATCACCAGGAAGGCCACAATCACCACGAATGATGTTCCCTGGAATATCCCGAGGAACACTGGCAGCGGTTTGTCGAAGTAACGATTGTGCAGCGCAGTCACGATGCCGGAGATGGCTATCGCGCCGATGATGCTGGTATCCAGGGTTTTTATCCCGGCCATCATCGTCAGGCCGCTGCCAGGAAGGGGGTCGACAGAAAAATTGACGCCGAAAAAGTGGCCCCAGGTCATCCCCATGGCGTTAATCAGGTAGTTCCAGGTCAGGAAGCTCACCAGGACAGCCAGACACGCCCGGCCCTGAGCCTGTTTAGCCAGGCCAATCGGAAGTCCAACGGCGAAGATAAGCGGCATATTGCGGAACACGGTCCAGCCGCCTTCCTCAATGATATGAACGATTTGCGCAAATAAACTGTCAGGAGCGGTCAGCGCGGGGCCCACGAACAGCGGGTTGCTGAGCATGATGGCAATTCCCACCACGATCCCCGCGAAGGGAAACAGTAACACCGGGGTAAACATGGCACCGCCAAAGCGTTGTATTTGACTGAGCATTTTTACATCCTCATAGAACAACCAGTAGGGTAAGTGGCCTTTTTTGAAGGGCTTGTTGGCCTGCTTCGAGAATAGGTAGCGGCGTGCCGGACGACATGAAGTGCCGCTGCATTCCGTGATCGCATTCATGGTTTTATTTCACCTATTCAGGTCTACTTCTTGAGTTAAATATGGACATCTCTGAGTCAAATGCTCCCAGTGAATCGCGCTAAAGAGGACTATCAGTGATCTACAAATCCATTGCTGAACGGCTGCGCCTGCGGCTGAATTCTGCTGATTTCAGTGTTGGCAGCCCGCTTCCGGGCGAGAAAAAACTCGCGCTAGAATTTGGCGTGGCGCGAATGACGGTGAGAAAAGCGATTGATCTACTGATTAACTGGGGGCTGGTGGAGCGCCGTCATGGCAGCGGCACTTTCGTGACGCGTAAGGACGTTTATCATGAAACGACCAATCTGACCGGGCTGGTGGAAGTGTTGCGTCAACAGGGAAAAGAGGTCCGAAGCGAGGTGCTCATTTTTGAAGTGATGCCCGCTCCGCCCGCTATCGCCAGCCAGCTGCGCATTCAGATTAACGAGCGCATCTATTTTTCACGCCGCGTGCGCTACGTCGACGGTAAACCGCTGATGCTGGAAGACAGTTATATGCCGGTGAAACTGTTCCGTAATCTGTCGCTTATTCATCTGGAAGGATCGAAGTTTGATTACATCGAGAATGAGTGCGGGATAACCATCACCGGAAACTATGAAAGCCTGTCGCCGGTGCTGGCGGATAAGCAGCTGGCACAGCAGATGAACGTTGCGGAGCAAACGCCGCTGCTGCGCATTACATCACTTTCTTACAGTGATAGCGGCGAGTATCTTAATTATTCCGTTATGTTCAGAAATACCAGCGAATACCAGGTGGATTACCATCTGCGGCGCATCCACCTGGAAAGTCCGTTAACCCATGCCCCAGAATAGTACCGCCAGCAGTTGCGGGGTGATGATGCGCAGGAACATCACCAGCGGATACACCGTGGCGTATGACAGCGCCGCCGCACCGCTGGTGGCATGCAGATTGTTGGCGAAGGCCAGCGCCGGGGGGTCGGTCATCGACCCGGCGAGCATCCCACACAGCGTCAGGTAGTTCATCTTAGCGAGCAGCCGCGCCAGAATGCCGACCGTCAGCAGCGGTACACCGGTGATGACGATGCCATAGGCAATCCAGCTCAGACCGTCTCCTTCGGTGAGCGTACGCACAAAATCACCACCGGATTTCAGCCCCACCACCGCCAGAAACAGCACAATGCCGAGTTCACGCAGTGCGAGGTTAGCGCTCGGTGGCATAAACCAGTACAGCTTGCCGATGCTGCCGATACGCCCGAGGATCAGCGCCATAATCAGCGGCCCGCCCGCCAGACCAAGCTTCAACGCCACCGGAAACCCTGGAATAAACAGCGGTACGGACCCGAGCAGTACCCCAAGCCCGATGCCAATAAATACCGGCAGCATTTGCACCTGCTGCAATTTTTGCTGAGCATTACCGACTTCGGCCGCCACTGCGTCAATCGACGCCGGACGCCCGACCAGATTGAGAATATCGCCAAACTGCAGGCTGGCATTACTGCTGGCGACCAGCTCGACGCCCGCACGATTAAGTCGGGAAATCACGACGTCATAACGCTGTTTAAAGTGAAGATCGCGGATTTTCTTGCCCAGAACCTTCTCGTTGGTGACGACCACGCGCTCCACTTTGAGGTCTGTTCCGCGCGTTGAAAGCGAGGTTTCCACTTCTTTACCGATCACCAGCTGCGCGTTGTGCAAATCCGCAGGCTGGCCCACCAGATGCAGTAAATCGCCGACCTGAATCAAGGTGCCCGGCGCCGGCACCATTAGCATCTCGTCGCGCTTGAGCCGCGAACAGATAATGTTGTCGCTGTTGAGCACTGGCACATCCTGAATCGCCAGCGCGTTGAGATTTGGGTTTTCGACGCGGATATTTATGGTGTGCAGATTCGCGTGACCGTTGCCGACGCTGGAATCAAACTGCTGCGCTTCCTTTTCGACGTTGACCCGAAAGAACAGGCGAACCAGCCACATGGTCAGCAGAATGCCGCAAATCCCAAACGGATAGGCCATCGCGTAGCTCATTCCCATCTGATCGACGACGTCGAACGGCACGCCGAGATCGCGCAAAATCTGCTGTCCGGCCCCCAGCGCAGGCGTATTGGTGACGGCCCCGGAAAAAATACCGAGCATCACCGGCAGCGGAATGGCGAACAGTTTGTGGAGTAAAGCCGTCACCACGCCGCCAATCAGCACAATGAGAATAGCGAAGAGATTAAGACGCAGGCCGGAAACCCTTAGCGAGGCGAAAAAACCCGGACCGACCTGGATACCGATGGTGTAGACGAACAGGATCAGGCCAAATTCCTGAATGAAGTGCAGCATTGGGCTGCTGAGCGTGACACCGGCCTGCTCGACAAAATGGCCAACGATAATGCCGCCGAACAGCACTCCGCCGATACCAAACCCAACGCCGCGAATTTTGATATTGCCTATCCACAGCCCTATAACCGCCACCAGCGCCAACACGCTGACGGTCAATGCTATCTCACTCATCGTATTTTCCCTGTGAATAACATTATTAACTGAAGGGATTCTTACAGAAATCGCGAGGGCTGTATGGATCGTGGCGCACAAAAAAGCCCCGACTGACGGGGCTTCGGTGGCAATGAACGATTAGCTGTTTAAGGCCGGGCGTTCGCTGATAGCGATTCGCTGCGGGGCGACTTCTTCCGGCACGTTGCGGGTCAAATCTATATGCAGCAGACCGTTGGTGAAGGTCGCGCCAGTGACTTCCATATGTTCCGCCAGCGTGAAGCTCAGATTGAACGCTTGCGTCACCAGACCCTGATGCAGGTATGAAGGCTCTTTTTCAGGTTTTGTCGGCATGCCTTTCACCGTCAGGCGTGTGCCCTCAAGCTGCACATCTAATTCGTCCTGACGGAACCCGGCCAGCGCCAGTGTAATGCGATAGTGGTTATCGTCGCTCTTTTCAATGTTATATGGCGGGAAGCCCTGGGCTTCACCGGTATTGAGCATCGCATTGGCCAGTTTATCGAAGCCAATCCACTGACGAAGCATTGGGGTTAAATCGTAATTACGCATGGTATTTCTCCTTCTAAGAAGCGAGTGAGTGCCTGCAAGTTCTGGACTCGCAGTTGCTCCCTTACGGCAAGCATGGGTTTATTGTTGGGCGGCGTATCCCGCCCGTCGGAATTAATTAATTTCGATGCGGCGTGGTTTATTAGCTTCTGGCACCACGCGTTCCAAATCGATATACAGCAGGCCATTCACCAGGTTCGCACCTTTTACGTGAATATTTTCTGCCAGCTGGAATTTGCGCTCGAAGTTTCGTTCGGCGATGCCCTGATACAGATAAGAACGTTCTTTTTGTTCGTCAGGGTGAGAGCCTTTCACCACCAGCAGATTGTCCTGAGCGGTAATATCCAGCTCACTTTCTGCAAAACCTGCGACGGCAATGGCGATGCGATAATGGTTTTCGTCCACTAATTCAACGTTATACGGAGGATATCCGCCGTTGCTCTGGCTCTGGTTGTTTTCGAGCAGA
Source organism: Scandinavium hiltneri (assembly GCF_024764835.1). GTDB lineage: Bacteria > Pseudomonadota > Gammaproteobacteria > Enterobacterales > Enterobacteriaceae > Scandinavium > Scandinavium hiltneri. Next base: position 404,648 of record NZ_JALIGE010000074.1, read on the forward strand.
TTAAAAAGACGGTCAAAACCAATCGCGGAACGATACAGCGGGGAAAGATCGAAGTTACGCATAATAAAAAAGCTCCTGAAATCAGCGAGAATTTACAGACCTTCCACAATGGACAGGTCACGCGCCCCGAACACCCCTCAGGCATGTTCGTTATCGGGTCACATTCTTAAAATGGGATCCTTTGAACGTTTATCAAGGCTAACGGTCTTACTTTTTTTGCACTTTCGGCTGTAAGGCTTAGACTGGAGTACAGCTTTGGAAAGGAAAATGAGACAAGCGCCACAGAGCGCCGTTTCCGGACTATTTATTTTATCAGCGGGCCGTTATAACCCGATAGAGAGGCACTCCGCGTGCCGACAATGATGATATCGCATGATGAAAAAGTTAATTTTGATACCTGTTTTTTACTCAGGGGTGATGGTTCTGGCAGGGTGCTCCAGCGTGATGTCTCACACTGGTGGCAAAGAAGGGACGTATCCTGGAACGCGTGCCAGTGCGGAGATGCTTAGCGATGAAACGACAGGCTGGGGAACCAAATCGCTGGTCGCTCTGGATATGCCGTTTACCGCCGTTGCCGATACGCTGCTGATACCGTGGGACTTGTTCCGCAAAGATAACGCTGTCCGATCTCGGGTTGAAAAGAGCGAACAACAAACGCAGGCGATGAACTCCGTTATCCCGCCTGCGGCGATGCCCGCTCCGTAATTCAGTAGCCTGTTTGCGTAACCCATAGCTGACGATAGCCGTGGGTTTCCTGCATCCAGGCAACCGCCCGTCCGTTCGGGGAAAAGACTACCGCATCGCCTGACGGCGGATTTTCATGATCGGCCGTCAAAAAGCGAATGTCCCCGCTCTGTGCATCGCACATCGCAATTCTGTCTTCCAGAACAAACCCTAAAGCCTGGCCTGACGGATGCCAGTTAAACGCCGACTGAATTCCACTGCACTGCGTTAATTGCCGCATTCCACTGCCTTCTGGCGCAATCAGCCATAGTTGCACCACGCCTGCATCATCTCGCATCAGAAACGCAATGCTATCGCCCTGCGGATTACAGCGTACCCAGTGACGTGGCACGTTGACTAGGCCGGGATACGCGCGGTCGTGAGTGAACGTCAGACGACGCTGAACCACTCCGGCAGGCGGCGCGGGTAAACTCTTTTCCGTGCCACACAGTGGCGCATCACCCGCTTGCTTCCAGCCGGCTTCACTCGTGGGCAGCGTGACGATAAACAGCTCTGGCACCTTTTCACCGTTCAGCGACAGCGTGTCGCCAATAAAAGCCAGCTGCGTATTGCCAACCCAACCTTCTTCGTAGGCGCGATTAATCTCATCACTGCCGGGCTGCGGCGTCGGCGTGGTCTGGCTCATCAGGACCGACCAATGACTGCCGGCATATTCACGCGGATGATGGCCCTGCGGCGTGACTGGCCCATACGGCGCTGCAACCCCGACATTACGCAAATCCAGAGCCTGATCGCGCTCATGCATGACGTGGTCGTTGTAGGTGAAGCTGACCAGCTCGCCGTTTGGGCTGTAAACGTGGACATGGCTTCCGCCGCGCAGCGCACCCGGCGTAAACGGCGGGGTAATATCCATCGCATCGAGATTTTGGGTTTCGCCCTGAAACGTCACCACGCCACGGCGGTGATGGAAATCGTAGTGCCATGAATCATCAGGGTTTTCCGGGCCATGAATAAACACATAACGTTCATCCTGCGGATGCACCGTTACCACGCCAACATGCGCGCCATCGGGGGCGGTATAAATCACGTCGTTTTCACCGCTGTGGCTATTGACGCGCTCAATGGTTTTTCCGGTAAACGACGCGCCGGAAGGACGCACGTCAAACACCAGCCATTGGCTATCGGGCGTCCAGGTTTGTGTGTTGGTGAGCTGATGATGGCGAGAGATGAAGGTGATTTGTTTCATGAAGATACCCTGATGCGCGTTGGTGGCATCAGGGTATAGCAAAGTCTATTTGTTTACATCACTGCAGAACGAACTTCTCAATCGCGTAGGCAACGCCGTCTTCCAGGTTAGATTTAGTCACGAAGTTGGCGACTTCTTTCACCGATGGAATGGCGTTTTCCATTGCCACGCCCATCCCGGCGTATTCAATCATGGCGATGTCGTTTTCCTGATCGCCGAGAGTCATTACCTCTTCCGGCTTGATGCCTAACGTATCGGCCAGAGATTTCACGCCGGTGCCTTTATTGACGCGTTTATCGAGGATTTCGAGGAAGTACGGCGCACTTTTCAGCACGGTATACTTCTCTTTCACTTCTGCCGGAATGCGGGCGATAGCTTTATCGAGAATGGCTGGCTCGTCGATCATCATTACTTTCAGCAGCTGAATATCACGCGCCATGTTTTCCGCTTCGCAGAATACCAGTGGGATGGTGGCGACAAAAGATTCATGCACGGTGTAGTAGCTGACGTCGCGGTTCGCGGTGTACAGCGTGTTGCGGTCGAGCGCGTGGAAGTGAGAACCCACATCGCGGGAAAGCTGTTCCAGGTAGCGATAATCGTCATAACTCAGCGCCGTTTGTGCCACCGTGCTGCCATCACTGGCTTTCTGAACCAGCGCGCCGTTATAGGTGATGCAGTAATCGCCTTCCTGCTCCATGTGCAGCTCTTTCAGGTAGTTATGAACACCTGCATACGGGCGACCGGTACACAGCACCACCTTCACGCCACGCTCACGCGCAGCCGCAATGGCCTGTTTAACCGCCGGAGAAATTGTATGGTCGGGCAGCAGCAATGTTCCGTCCATGTCGATTGCAATGAGTTTGATAGCCATAGGATCCCCGAGATAAGTGAGTTCTTACTCATGCTAACGCGATTTAGCTCAAAAAACAGCAAAAGAGTCAGGGTAAAAGGGGGATGGAGATCGAGGCGGGAATTCCTCTTTTGCGGCAATAAAAAGCCCGGTGGCGCTAGCGCTCACCGGGCTTACGTAATTTGTCGCCCCAGCAAGCGTTAACACCACCGGGGAACACGTTACTTAGATATCGATGTTCGCCGCTTTCAGGGCATTTTCTTCGATAAATGCACGACGCGGTTCAACAGCATCACCCATCAGGGTAGTGAACAGCTGGTCGGCAGCGATTGCATCTTTGACGGTCACGCGCAGCATACGGCGGCTTTCTGGATCCATGGTGGTTTCCCACAGCTGATCCGGGTTCATTTCACCCAGGCCTTTATAACGCTGAATAGACAGACCGCGACGGGACTCTTTCACCAGCCATTCCAGCGCCTGTTCGAAGCTGGTAATCGGCTGACGGCGTTCGCCACGTTCGATGAACGCGTCTTCTTCAATCAGACCGCGCAGCTTCTCGCCGAGCGTGTACAAACGACGGTATTCACCACCGGTCACAAACTCCTGATCCAGCGGGTAATCAGTGTCCACACCGTGAGTACGCACGCGGATGATTGGCTCAAACAGATGCAGCTCAGTGTTCTCACGAACATCGAACTTCCACATGCTTCCGTGCTGCTCATCTTCATTCAGCTGAGTAACCAGCTGATTTACCCAACGCGTCACTTTCTGCTCGTCACTGAGATCGGCTTCAACCAGCGTTGGCTGATACACCAGCTCTTTCAGCAGTGAACGCGGGAAGCGACGTTCCATACGGACAATCATTTTCTGTGCAGCGTTGAATTCTGCCACCAGTTTTTCCAGCGCTTCACCCGCCAGCGCCGGTGCGCTCGCGTTGGTGTGCAGAGTTGCACCATCAAGCGCGATAGAAATCTGATACTGATCCATCGCTTCATCGTCTTTAATATACTGTTCCTGCTTGCCTTTTTTCACTTTGTACAGAGGCGGCTGGGCGATATACACGTGGCCACGTTCTACGATTTCAGGCATCTGACGATAGAAGAAGGTCAATAGCAGCGTACGGATGTGCGAGCCATCGACGTCGGCATCGGTCATGATGATGATGCTGTGATAGCGAAGTTTGTCCGGGTTGTATTCGTCACGACCAATGCCGCACCCCAGCGCAGTGATAAGCGTTGCCACTTCCTGCGAGGAGAGCATTTTGTCGAAGCGGGCTTTCTCAACGTTGAGGATTTTACCCTTCAGCGGCAGAATCGCCTGGTTCTTACGGTTACGCCCCTGCTTAGCAGAGCCGCCCGCGGAGTCCCCTTCCACGAGGTACAGTTCGGACAGCGCCGGATCGCGTTCCTGGCAATCCGCCAGTTTGCCCGGCAGGCCTGCTAAGTCCAGTGCGCCTTTACGACGGGTCATTTCACGGGCTCTACGCGCCGCTTCTCGGGCACGTGCCGCATCGATAATTTTGCCAACAACGATTTTTGCATCGGACGGGTTTTCCAGCAGGTATTCTGCCAGCAATTCGTTCATCTGCTGCTCAACCGCAGTCTTCACTTCGGAAGAAACCAGTTTGTCTTTGGTCTGCGAAGAGAACTTCGGATCGGGTACTTTCACGGAAACAACGGCAATCAGGCCTTCACGGGCATCGTCACCGGTGGCGCTGACTTTGGCTTTTTTGCTGTAGCCTTCTTTGTCCATGTAAGCATTCAGCGTACGGGTCATTGCCGTACGGAAACCGACAAGGTGAGTACCGCCATCGCGCTGTGGAATGTTGTTGGTAAAGCAGTAGATGTTTTCCTGGAAACCATCGTTCCACTGCAGCGCAACTTCAACGCCGATGCCGTCTTTTTCGGTGGAGAAATAGAAGATATGCGGGTGAATTGGCGTTTTGTTTTTGTTCAGATACTCAACGAACGCTTTGATACCGCCTTCGTAGTGGAAATGATCTTCTTTACCGTCACGCTTGTCGCGCAGGCGGATAGAAACGCCGGAGTTCAGGAACGACAGCTCGCGCAGGCGTTTAGCCAGAATGTCGTATTCAAACTCGATGACATTCGTGAAGGTTTCATAACTTGGCCAGAAACGCACCTGGGTCCCGGTCACATCGGTATCACCGGTCACCGCCAACGGAGCCTGTGGCACGCCGTGAACATAAATCTGGTGGTGAACTTTGCCTTCGCGGCGAATCACCAGTTCCAGCTTCTGCGACAGGGCGTTTACCACTGAAACGCCTACGCCGTGCAGACCACCGGACACTTTATAAGAGTTGTCATCGAATTTACCGCCTGCGTGCAGAACGGTCATGATAACTTCCGCTGCAGAAACCCCCTCTTCCGGGTGAATGCCGGTCGGAATACCACGGCCATCATCCGTTACGGAAACGGAATTATCGGCGTGGATAGTGACAACGATATCTTTACAGTGACCCGCGAGCGCTTCGTCGATAGCGTTATCCACAACCTCGAATACCATGTGGTGCAGACCGGTGCCGTCATCCGTGTCGCCGATATACATACCCGGGCGCTTACGCACCGCATCCAGCCCTTTCAGGACTTTGATACTGGAGGAGTCATAAGAATTCGACATCAACGTTTCTCGCTCATTTAAACTTGGGTTAATCCGTTATTTTACCTTTTTCCACGCTGAACATCTTCGAATTTTTGTCCGACATGTCCATTACGTGTTCAGCGCTAATGGCGCTGACAAAAACCTGCGACTCTGTCGCTTTGAGCCTGCTGGCAAGCAGGCCTCGGCGCTCGTCATCAAGTTCAGAGGCAAAATCATCTATGAGGTACAGGCAGCGCCGCCCGCTTTCACGGGTCAGAAACTCACCTTGCGCCAGACGTAAGGCGCACATCAGCAGTTTGAGCTGCCCGCGCGACAGTGTGTCCTCCACCGGTGCGCCATCGGCACGTATGCGGAAATCCGCTTTGTGCGGGCCGTGGGCGGTGTAGGTCAGCATTCGGTCGCGCTCGAAATTCCGTTCAAGCACCTCTGAATAGTCGGTCTCTTTTTCCCAGCCGCGCTGGAAAGAAAAAGTGAGACTGAATTCAGGAAGAAACTGTTTGCAGGTATCCGCCATATCTTCGGCGATACCCGCACTGTATTCCGCTCGCCATTGACTGATTTGCTCGGCCAGCGGGATAAGTTCCATGTCCCACGGACGCAGCTGCGCGTAGCGGGTTACCTGACGCAATGCAGCGTTACGCTGTTTCAGCAAACGCTTGAGATTGCTCCAGGCGGTAAAGAAACCGGCTTCGTTGTGAAAGCATCCCCAATCAAGGAATGCTCTTCTATATTTGGGGCCGCCGTTGAGTAAAGTAAACCCTTCGGGGGTGATGAGCTGCATCGGCATCAGCAGCGCCAGTTCGGCCACCTTGTGTCCGTCGGTACCGTCGATGCGAACTTTGCTGTCGCCCTGTTTGTCTTTGGTGAGGCCAATTGAGATCTCGCGCTCCTGGCCCTGCAGGCGTCCATGTAAGATGAACGATTCCTGCTCGTGGCGAATAACGCGGCCTATTTGCAAACTGCGAAACGCCCGACCGTGGCCGAGCGTGTAGATAGCTTCCAGTACGCTGGTTTTTCCGCTGCCGTTGGCACCTACCAGGAAATTAAAGCCAGGGGATAAAGCGAGATCCGCGTTTTCAATGTTGCGAAAGTCGCGGATCAACAAGCGGGTTAGCGCCATTACAATCTCATTGGCATAACAACGTAAGCCGCGCTTTGGCTGGCTGCATCTTCAATTTGAACGCTGGATACGGAGTCGGTCAGCAGAATTCGGACGTTTTCGCATTTCAGTGCATTGAGCACATCCAGTACGTAGCTGACGTTGAAGCCGATTTCCATCTCGGTCCCAGCGTAGGTGACGTCCAGAATTTCTTCTGCTTCTTCCTGCTCCGGGTTGTTGGCAGTGATTTTCAGCTGATTTTCGCTGACATACAGACGCACGCCGCGGAATTTTTCGTTCGAGAGAATCGCCGCACGGGCAAACGCCTGCTTGAGAATGTCACAGCCCGCATCGAGATGTTTGTCCGGGTTTTTCGGCAACACGCGACGGTAGTCCGGAAAACGACCATCCACCAGTTTAGAGGTGAAGATGAAATCGCCCACGTGCGCGCGGATGTTGTTGCTGCCAATCTGCACACGCATTGGGTTGTCGCCGCCGTCGAGCATACGCATCAGCTCGATTACGCCTTTACGCGGTACGATCACCGAATGGTTCGGTAACGTTTCGCCGATAGGCATCGAACAGACCGCCAGACGGTGGCCATCGGTCGCTACGGTACGCAGTTCTTCACCTTCGGTTTCGAACAGCATGCCGTTTAAGTAGTAGCGAACGTCCTGATGCGCCATGGAAAACTGGGTCGCTTCAATCAGGCGTTTCATCGTCGCCTGAGCAACGGTGAATTCCACTTCGCTTTGCCAGTCGTCGAGGTTCGGGAAATCGGCAGCAGGCAGCGTAGAAAGAGAGAAACGGCTACGGCCAGAGCGCACCAACATGCGGTCACCCTCAAGCTGTACGGCAATTTCAGCCCCTTCCGGCAAGCCACGGCAAATATCGAAGAACTTGCGCGCTGGCACGGTGGTGGCACCCGGCTCGTGCGGCTGAAGCAGCGCGACGCGTGCGACCATTTCCATTTCAAGGTCAGTTCCGGTCAATGACAAGGAACCGTCTGCAACCTGCAGCAGTAAATTACCCAAAATCGGCAACGTTGGGCGACCACCTAATGGGCCACTTACTTGCTGCAGCGGTTTTAATAAATGTTCACGTTCAACGGTAAATTTCATAGCGTCACGAAGATAATGTTCTGATTAAGTTGGAGAAATCTTCTTTGATGTCATGGCTTTCTTCACGCAACTGCTCGATCTTGCGGCACGCATGCAGCACGGTCGTGTGGTCGCGGCCACCAAACGCATCGCCAATTTCCGGCAGGCTGTGGTTGGTGAGTTCCTTGGCCAGCGCCATCGCCATCTGGCGCGGACGCGCCACAGAGCGGGAACGACGCTTGGACAGCAAATCTGCCACTTTGATCTTATAGTACTCCGCCACCGTCTTCTGAATATTGTCGATGGTGACCAGTTTTTCCTGCAGCGCCAGCAGATCGCGCAGCGCTTCACGCACGAAATCAATGGTAATGGCCCGACCGGTAAAATTGGCGTTGGCGATAACGCGGTTCAGTGCGCCTTCAAGTTCACGCACGTTGGAGCGCAGGCGCTTGGCAATAAAGAACGCCACTTCGCCCGGCAGACGAATGTCGTTCTCGTCGGCCTTTTTCATCAGGATCGCCACGCGCGTTTCGAGCTCAGGTGGCTCGATCGCAACGGTTAATCCCCAGCCAAAACGGGACTTCAGACGATCTTCAACGCCGTTGATCTCTTTAGGATAGCGATCGGACGTCAGGATTATCTGTTGATTCCCTTCCAGCAGGGCATTGAATGTGTGGAAGAACTCTTCCTGAGATCGTTCTTTATTAGCAAAGAACTGAATGTCATCTATTAGCAGGGCATCAACGGAACGGTAGTAACGCTTGAACTCTTCGATGGCGTTGTTCTGCAGGGCTTTGACCATGTCCTGAACAAAACGCTCGGAGTGCATGTACACCACTTTGGCGTTCGGTTTACGGGCAATAATGCCGTTGCCGACAGCGTGTAACAGGTGCGTTTTACCGAGACCCGTGCCGCCATAAAGGAACAACGGGTTGTATGCGCCGCCAGGGTTATCTGCCACCTGACGCGCCGCAGCACGCGCTAACTGGTTCGATTTACCTTCAACGAAGTTATCGAACGTGTGCTTTACGTTTACGTTGGAGCGATAGGACGGTTCTGCCGGAGCGGGAACGTTATCCCAGCCCTGGCGTGCCTGAGGAATGGCACGCGGTGCATGTACCTGCTGAGCATGTGCCTGAACGGCAACCTGCGCGGTTTCTCTCGCGACCTGCGTGGCAGGCCTGGCACCCACTTCAAACCGCAGTTGCGGGGCGTCGGTACCGCAGAAATCATTCAACAGTCCGTTGATATTATTGAGGTATTTATCCCTTACCCAATCAAGCACAAAACGATTTGGTGCATACAATGCCAGCGTGTTATCGCTCAGCTCCGCCTGCAATGGGCGGATCCACATGCTGAATTCTGTGGCTGGTAACTCATCCTGCAATCGGGCAAGACACTGCTGCCAAAGCGAAAGTGACACGGCGGACTCCAATCGAACAAATAAGGGTGAAACAGAATTAATGATTGTTGACACACGTCGGACAGCCCACAGGTCGGTGGGGGTGACGTGCGAACCGCTATCAGCGGTTGTTACTCCGATCAGGATCCAGGAAACGATCGGGACCGCGGATCATAGCCTAAACTGCGCCAGAGATCTCCTGTTTCTCACAGATTCTTCCCGATTTATCCACAGGGAAGATCGGGACCGGCTAAGTGTAATCGATCCTGGTCAGAGTGAGGGGCGATTTCGCCCGCATATTGGAAAAATTAATGCGTCGCGACAATTTTTTGCATAATCGATCTAATAAAGATCCCGGGCGATCCTTGCGCTTTAATTGGCAGGCTTTATAATCCTCCACCCGGTGCGTGTTACTCGCTAACGCGGACCGTTGCCGGTCATTTTGCACGCGAAATCGTGCGGAAATACGCGGGAAATAAGGTAAAGAGAATTGACTCCGGAGTGTACAATTATTACAATCCGGCCTCTTTAATCACCCACACTGAAGCGGAAGTCGTTCGAAACTCGTTCGGGTACACGCAAAAGTCAGTGAATTTATTCAAGTTTAGGTAGAAATCGCCATGAAACGCACTTTTCAACCGTCTGTACTGAAGCGCAACCGTTCACACGGCTTCCGTGCTCGTATGGCTACTAAAAATGGTCGTCAGGTTCTGGCACGTCGTCGTGCTAAATGCCGTTCTCGTCTGACCGTTTCCAAGTAATAAAGCTAACCCCTGAGTGGTTAAGCTAGCTTTTCCCAGGGAGTTACGCTTGTTAACTCCCAATCATTTCACATTCGTCTTCCAGCAGCCGCAACGGGCTGGCACGCCGCAAATCACCATCCTCGGCCGCCTAAATTCGCTGGGGCATCCCCGCATCGGTCTTACTGTCGCCAAGAAAAACGTTAAACGCGCCCATGAACGCAATCGGATTAAACGTCTGACGCGTGAGAGCTTCCGTTTACGTCAGCATGAACTTCCCGCTATGGATTTCGTGGTGTTAGTTAAGAAAGGGGTTGCAGACCTCGACAACCGGGCAATCACGGAAGCGTTGGAAAAATTATGGCGCCGTCACTGTCGCCTGGCTCACGGGTCCTGATAGCCCTTATCCGGGTCTATCAACGCCTGATTAGTCCGCTACTCGGGCCACACTGCCGTTTCACTCCCACCTGTTCACAATACGGAATTGAGGCATTGCGCAGGTTTGGAGTGTTAAAAGGCAGTTGGTTGACGGTGAAACGCGTATTAAAATGCCACCCTTTACACCCGGGTGGTGACGATCCCGTCCCACCAGGACCAACAAATACCAGAGAACACTAACGATGGATTCGCAACGCAATCTTCTTATCATCGCTTTGTTGTTCGTGTCTTTCATGATCTGGCAGGCATGGGAGCAGGATAAAAATCCTCAGCCTCAGCAGCAGATTACGCAGACTACGACCACCGCCGCGGGCAGCGCCGCCGACCAGGGCGTTCCTGCCAGTGGCCAGGGAAAACTGATTACGGTGAAAACCGACGTGCTTGAACTCGTTATCAACACCCGTGGTGGTGATGTTGAGCAGGCACTGCTGTTAACTTATCCGAAAACGCAGAATTCTAACGAGCCGTTTAAGTTACTGGACACCTCATCGGACTTTATCTATCAGGCACAGAGCGGTCTGACCGGTCGTGATGGCCCGGATAACCCTGCTAACGGTGCACGTCCACTGTACAACATTGATAAAGATGCGTTTGTTCTGGCTGATGGGCAGAATGAACTGACTATTCCGCTGACTTATACCGATAAAGCCGGCAACACCTTCACCAAAACCTTCACCCTGAAACGCGGTGGATATGCGGTGAACGTGGGCTACAACGTGAAGAACGCCGGTGAGAAACCACTGGAAGTCTCCACCTTCGGTCAGTTGAAGCAGTCCATCAATCTGCCACCGGCACTCGATACCAAAGGCGGCGGTCTGTCCACCATGCATACATTCCGTGGCGCGGCTTACTCCACGCCAGACGAGAAGTATGAAAAGTATAAGTTCGACAAAATCGCCGATAACGAGAACCTGAACATCAGTTCTAAAGGCGGTTGGGTTGCGATGCTGCAGCAGTACTTTGCTACCGCATGGGTACCGAACAACGACGGTTCGAACAACTTCTACACGACTAACCTCGGTAACGGCATTGCTGCTATCGGGTATAAGTCTCAGCCAGTACTGGTTCAGCCAGGTCAGGCGGCAAACCTTGCCAGCACCCTGTGGGTTGGCCCGGAAATTCAGGACAAAATGGCAGCCGTTGCGCCACACCTGGACTTGACCGTTGACTATGGTTGGTTGTGGTTCATTTCTCAGCCGCTGTTCAAGCTGCTGAAATTTATCCACAGCTTCCTCGGTAACTGGGGCTTCTCCATCATCGTTATCACCTTCATCGTTCGTGGCATCATGTACCCGCTGACCAAAGCGCAGTACACCTCCATGGCGAAGATGCGTATGCTGCAGCCGAAAATTGCGGCGATGCGTGAGCGTCTGGGCGATGACAAACAGCGCCAGAGCCAGGAAATGATGGCCCTGTATAAAGCAGAGAAAGTAAACCCACTCGGTGGCTGCTTCCCTCTGGTTATCCAGATGCCAATCTTCCTTGCGCTGTACTACATGCTGATGGGCTCCGTTGAACTGCGCCACGCACCGTTTGCTCTGTGGATCCATGACTTGTCCGCACAGGACCCGTACTACATCCTGCCGATCCTGATGGGCCTGACGATGTTCTTCATCCAGAAGATGTCGCCAACCACCGTGACCGACCCGATGCAGCAGAAGATCATGACCTTTATGCCGGTCATCTTCACCGTGTTCTTCCTGTGGTTCCCGTCAGGTCTGGTGCTGTACTATATCGTCAGCAACACCGTGACGATTATCCAGCAGCAGCTGATTTACCGTGGTCTGGAAAAACGTGGTCTTCATAGCCGCGAAAAGAAAAAATCCTGATTCGGTAGGCATTCGCTAAAATGGAAGGCGGTCAGATGACCGCCTTTTTTATTAGGTATAGAAAGAGACTAACCATGAACCATAACGACACGATTGTTGCCCAGGCCACACCGCCAGGACGCGGCGGCGTGGGTATTCTGCGTATATCTGGCCTGAAGGCTCGCGACGTTGCACAGGCGGTATTGGGCAAGCTGCCGAAGCCGCGCTACGCCGATTACCTGCCGTTTCACGATGTCGAAGGCGCGACGCTGGATCAGGGTATCGCCTTATGGTTCCCGGGGCCGAACTCCTTTACCGGGGAAGACGTGCTGGAGCTTCAGGGCCACGGTGGCCCGGTTATCCTCGACCTGCTGCTAAAACGTATTCTGACGCTGCCCGGTGTGCGCATTGCCAATCCGGGTGAGTTTTCCGAACGCGCATTCCTCAACGATAAGCTCGACCTGGCACAGGCCGAGGCGATTGCCGACCTGATCGACGCCAGCTCCGAACAAGCGGCACGTTCGGCGATGAACTCGCTGCAGGGGGCGTTCTCGGCGCGCGTGAATCATCTGGTGGAAGCGTTGACCCATCTGCGCATTTACGTCGAAGCGGCGATCGATTTCCCGGATGAAGAAATTGATTTCCTCTCCGACGGCAAAATCGAAGCACAGCTCAACACCGTTATCGGCGATCTCGATGCCGTACGTGCCGAAGCGCGTCAGGGCAGCCTGCTGCGCGAAGGGATGAAAGTGGTCATCGCCGGGCGTCCAAACGCCGGTAAATCGAGCCTGCTGAACGCACTGGCAGGCCGAGAAGCCGCGATTGTCACCGATATCGCAGGCACCACTCGCGACGTATTACGCGAACACATTCATATCGACGGGATGCCGCTGCACATTATCGACACCGCCGGGCTGCGCGATGCCAGCGATGAAGTTGAGCGCATTGGTATTGAGCGTGCCTGGCAGGAAATCGAGCTGGCCGACCGGGTGCTGTTTATGGTCGACAGCACCACCACCAACGCCGTCGATCCGGCAGAAATCTGGCCGGACTTTATCGCCCGTTTGCCTGCGAACCTACCGATCACCGTGGTGCGTAACAAAGCGGATATCACCGGCGAAGCGATCGGTCTGAGCGAAGTGAACAGCCACTCACTGATTCGCCTTTCTGCACGTCAGGGAGAGGGTGTGGACGTTCTGCGCAATCATCTCAAGCAGAGCATGGGCTTCGACACCAATATGGAAGGCGGCTTCCTCGCCCGTCGTCGTCATTTGCAGGCGCTGGAAACGGCAGCTGAACATCTGCAACAGGGTAAAGCCCAACTACTGGGCGCCTGGGCGGGTGAACTGCTGGCCGAAGAACTGCGTCTTTCGCAGCAGGCGTTGAGCGAAATCACCGGGGAATTTACCTCCGATGACCTCCTGGGCCGTATTTTCTCGAGCTTTTGTATCGGAAAATAAGCGCCGCCTGGCGAATAATGGCTTAGTCAAAACCCACCGCACCCGGTGGGTTTTTCCATTAATGAAAACACCGTTATCCAAATGGCAACTCGTGTCCCTCCTCAACGCCCCGCAAATCCCAAGATAAGCTGGCTAAAATCGATGATTAAGTAACTCTACAGTGACGCGTTTCAATCCGGTTTTCTCAGCGAGATTAGGCCCTAATTTTGTGAACTCACAGACTATTGCGCCTAAGGAAATGTAAATATACTGGCCGATGGCTTTTCAGCGCCATTATTCCACATTAAAACCTCATCATCCTGGGTAATAATAGGGTTATCTTTCCGAACTCATGACCATTAATCACGGAGCGACATAATGGCAACGCACTTCGCAAGAGGGATCCTTACCGACGGGCACCTGCACTCAGTGCGGCTTTCTTCGTCCTGTCACAACGCGGCACGACAACTGCCTCAGCATCGTCGGGCTCGTTATTTATCCTCCCGGGCGCTGCTCGCAGAACTGCTATTTATGCTTTATGGCACCAGCGAACTTCCCGAAATGGTTTTACGTCCCGATGGCAAACCAATGTTTCGCGACAGCAAACAACCGCATTTCTCCATCGCCTATGCCGGAAATATCGTCGGTGTCGCGCTGACCACCGAAGGCGAATGCGGCCTGGACATGGAGCTGCAGCCTACAACCCGCAGTGTTAACCGCCCCAGCACACCCGAAAATTATCCTTTCAGCAATAACGAATCGCTGTGGATCAAAAACCAAAACGATCCCAACGAAGCGCGAACGCAGCTGCTGGCCCTGCGCCAGAGTGTTCTCAAGCTGACCGGTGAAACCCAACACGATTCGCAGCAGTTGCTTCAACTCCTGCCAGGTTCTGGCCGCCTGCGTGCCGCCAAAATGCTACAAATAGAAGCCATTTGCGATGCAGAAGACGTGCTGGTGTGGTCAATTGCCGCAACGCCTGCGATTGAACGACTGAAGGTCTGGGAGTTCGACAGCAAAGCCGGCTGGCGCGGCCTGCCGGATATGCAAATTCGCGCCAGCGAATCCGCGGCCCGCCTGATGCGTTTTACCAGCCTGCCTGCGGAAAAAGCGCTTATACTGAACTGACTTATCATGATGAAAATTAAAGGAGTAATCATGTCTGATGCGTTGAAAGTGGTGACATTACTGGGAAGCCTGCGCAAACACTCATTTAACGGTATGGTGGCGCGCACCCTGCCAAACATCGCCCCGGCGGGCATGGCGATTTCCGCCCTGCCGTCGATTGGTGATATTCCGCTGTACGATGCCGACGTTCAGCAAGAAGAAGGTTTTCCGCAGAGCGTAGAAGCGCTGGCGGCGCAGATTCGTGAGGCTGACGGCGTGGTGATTGTGACGCCAGAGTATAACTACTCCGTGCCTGGCGGCCTGAAAAATGCCATCGACTGGCTGTCACGTCTGCCAGAACAACCGCTGGCCGGGAAGCCGGTGCTGATCCAGACCAGTTCGATGGGCGCGATTGGCGGTGCACGTTGCCAGTATCACCTGCGTCAGATTCTGGTATTCCTTGATGCGATGGTAATGAACAAACCGGAGTTTATGGGCGGAGTGATTCAAAACAAAGTCGACCCGCAAACGGGTGAAGTGATTGATCAGAGCACGCTCGACCATCTGACCGGTCAGTTAACCGCGTTCGGGGATTATATTCAGCGAGTGAAAAAGTAAATCAGATGAGTGCAACCTGATGCACTCTCCCACAGGGGCGGGTGCGCAAACTAAAAACGGCAACCCTTAGGTTGCCGTTTTACATTTACCTGTTCGCTGTTTATCAGTCGATAAACACAATCTTCAGGACGAACAGCACCGCAACAGAGATGACGCACGGGCTGAGATCGCGGAAACGACCGGTACCGATTTTCATCACGCAGTAAGAGATAAAGCCCAGTGCTATCCCTTCGGTAATAGAGAAGCTAAACGGCATCATCACCGCCGTAATAAACGCGGGAACGGCTTCGGTCAGGTCATCCCACTTAACGCGGGCGAGGCTGGACGTCATCAGTACGCCGACATAAATCAGCGCACCTGCAGCAGCGTACGGCGGCACCATGCCAGCCAGCGGCGACAGGAAAATAACCAACAGGAACAGCAGACCGACAACGACTGCCGTCAGACCGGTACGGCCACCAACAGACACGCCTGATGAGGATTCAATGTACGCGGTAACGGAGGAAGTACCGATAAACGCACCGGCAACTGAAGAAATACTGTCGACGAACAGCGCCTGCTTCATGCGCGGGAATTTACCGTTTTCATCGGTCAGGCCCGCTTTGTCGGTCACGCCAATCAGGGTGCCGGAGGAGTCAAACAGGTTGACCAGCATGAAGGAGAAAATCACACCAGCCAGGCCGATGTTAAAGGAACCGGCCAGATCAACATGACCGATAACAGACGTCACATCCGGTGGCGTCGAAACGATACCCGAATAGTGAACATCGCCCAGCGCCCAACCCAACAAGGTAGTCACCACGATGGAAACCAGCACCGCCGCATGAATGTTACGGGAAGCCAGAATAGCAATGATGAAGAAGCCGAGAATGCCCAGCAGCACGCTGTGAGACGTCAAGTGGCCGATAGACACCAGCGTGTCTTTGTTGGCGACAATCACGCCGGCATTTTTCAGGCCCATCATGCCAATGAACAGGCCGATACCACTGGTGATCCCCACGCGTAGGCTCATTGGGATATTGGCAATCATCCAGTAGCGCACGCGGAAAATGGTCAGCAACAGCAAACCAATCGCGCCCCAGAAAATCGCGCCCATACCCACTTGCCACGTAAGGCCCATCGCGCCGACCACGACAAACGCGAAGAAGGCGTTCAGGCCCATCGCGGGTGCCAGTGCAACCGGCAAGTTAGCAAACAGCCCCATCAGGATGCTGCCAAGTGCGGCGATAAGACAGGTGGTAACGAAGACCGCACTGGTATCCATGCCCGCGGCACCCAGAATTTGCGGGTTCACAAAAACGATGTACACCATCGTCAGGAACGTTGTACAACCGGCAATCACTTCTGTGCGTGCCGTCGTTCCGTGCTCGCGCAGTTTAAACACGCGCTGAAGCAGACCCTGACCCGACGTCTGGGTGTTTTGTTGTTGGCTCATCTTCTGGTTCCAAACTAAGGAGGGGAAAATTCGTCGCTATCCTATACCAAAATGCGACAATAGGGAGGTGTACGACACATTTTTTTTCATTGATTTTGCTTATACGGCAACGATTGCGTGGGGCAAATTGTATTACGTAAACGTTAAACTTGTGACAACAGGAAACGGCATGTCCAGTATTGAGGCGGTATTTTTCGACTGCGATGGCACGCTCGTCGACAGTGAAGTGATTTGCTCCCGGGCATATGTCCACATGTTCCGGGAATTCGGTATCACTCTTGAGCTTGAAACGATTTTTAAGCGTTTTAAAGGCGTGAAGCTGTACGAGATTATCGACACCATCAACGCCGAACACGGTGTGAATCTGGTGAAAGAGACGCTGGAACCGGTGTATCGTGCCGAAGTTGCACGGCTGTTCGACAGCGAGCTGGAAGTCATAGCTGGCGCGAATGATTTGCTGGACGCGATGACGGTGCCGATGTGCATCGTCTCCAACGGCCCGGTGAGCAAAATGCAACATTCGCTGGGGAACACGGGTTTGCTGCATCATTTCCCGGACAAACTGTTCAGCGGGTATGACATTCAGGCCTGGAAGCCCGATCCGGCGTTGATGTACCACGCGGCGAAAGCGATGAATGTAGATCCGGTGAACTGTGTGCTGGTGGATGATTCGAGCGCGGGCGCAATGTCCGGCGTGGCGGCGGGGATGGAGGTCTTTTACTTCTGCGCCGATCCGCATAATCAGCCGATCGACCATCCGAAAGTGACGACCTTTACCTCGCTGGAGGAATTACCGGGGTTGTGGAAAGCGCGGGGTTGGGAGATTACGCGTTAGTTTCCCCTCACATCGGCCTTCTCCCCAAAGGGTTTCCCTCTCCCCCAGTGGGGAGAGGGTTAGGATGAGGGGTTTAAAACTCACTCTTTCGGATCTTTACCCGCCAGCAGTTTATCCAGCTCGTCGCCACCCACGTGACGGAAATCCTGTCCTTTCACGAAATAGAAGATGTATTCGCAAATGTTCTGACAACGGTCGCCGATACGCTCGATTGAACGGGCGCAGAACAGCGCGGTCAGCACGCTTGGAATGGTGCGGGAGTCTTCCATCATGTAGGTCATCAACTGACGCACAATGCCTTCATACTCCTGATCGACCTTTTTATCTTCGCGATAGATTCGCACCGCTTCATCCAGGTCCATACGCGCAAACGCATCGAGCACATCATGCAGCATTTGCACGGTATGGCGCCCCAAAGACTCGAGGCTCACCAACAGGGGCTGATGCTGCTGCGAGAACTTCTCCAGCGCGGTGCGGCAAATTTTGTCCGCCACATCACCAATACGTTCCAGCTCGGCAATGGTCTTGATGATAGCCATCACCAGGCGCAGATCGCTGGCGGTTGGCTGACGTTTGGCGATGATACGCACACAGGCTTCATCGATGGCCACTTCCATCATATTGACCTGTTTATCACCGTCGATAACGCGTTTGGCCAGCTCCTGATCCTGATTGTGCATCGCGGTGATGGCGTCAGAAAGCTGCTTTTCCACCAGCCCGCCCATGGTCATCACCTGAGTGCGGATATGCTCCAGCTCTGCGTTGAACTGGCCGGAAATGTGTTTATTAAGGTTTAGGTTGTCCATTGTTCCTCCAATTGCCCCAGAAATATAAAGGGGCAAATCAACCGTAGCGGCCAGTAATGTAGTCTTCAGTTTGTTTCTTCGCAGGCTTGGTAAACAGATCGTCGGTATTGCTGAATTCAATCAGTTCGCCAAGATACATAAACGCAGTGTGGTCGGAACAACGCGCCGCCTGCTGCATGTTATGGGTCACGATGACCACGGTGTAATCCTGCTTCAGTTCGGTGATGAGTTCTTCAATGCGCCCGGTAGAAATCGGGTCCAGCGCTGAACACGGCTCATCAAGCAGCAAAACTTCCGGACGAATCGCGATACCGCGAGCGATGCACAGACGCTGCTGCTGACCACCGGAGAGAGAATATCCGCTCTGGTGCAGTTTATCTTTGGTTTCGTTCCACAATGCGGCCTTGGTCAACGCCCACTGCACGCGCTCGTCCATATCGGCACGCGATAGCTTTTCAAACAGGCGCACGCCGAAGGCGATGTTGTCATAAATCGACATCGGGAACGGCGTCGGCTTCTGGAACACCATGCCGACTTTGGCGCGCAACAGGGCGATATCCTGGGTATTCGTCAGAATGTTGTCGCCATCCAGTAAAATTTCACCTTCAGCGCGCTGCTCCGGATACAGCTCAAACATTTTGTTGAACGTGCGCAGCAGGGTCGATTTACCACACCCTGACGGGCCGATAAACGCGGTGACCTGGTTCTTGGCAATATCCAGGTTGATGTTCTTCAGGGCATGGAATTTGCCGTAGTAAAAGTTCAAATCGCGAACAGCAATTTTTCCCGGGGCGGTATTCACCATACTCATCTCAATCTCTTCCTCATCCGGTGCCGCACGGGGCCGCACCGCAAAAATTTAACCGTGTTTCTACTTCGCGAAAATGACGCGCGCCAGAATGTTAAGCAACAGTACGCACAGGGTAATGATCAGCACCCCGGCCCAGGCCAGCTGTTGCCATTCGGCAAACGGGCTCATGGCAAATTTGAATATGGTCACCGGCAGGTTGGCAATTGGCTGCATCATGTCGGTGCTCCAGAACTGGTTCGAGAGCGCGGTAAACAGCAGCGGTGCGGTTTCGCCAGCGATACGTGCAATAGCCAGCAGAACGCCGGTCATGATCCCGGAAATCGACGCTTTCAGCGTGATGGCAGAAATCATTTTCCACTTCGGCGTGCCCAGCGCATACGCCGCTTCACGCAGGCTGTCCGGAACCAGTTTCAGCATGTTCTCGGTGGTACGAATGACAATTGGCACCTGCAGCAGCGCCAGCGCAATGACGCCCGCCCAACCGGAGAAGTGCTGCATCTTCGCCACAACGATGGTGTAGACGAACAGGCCAACAACGATAGACGGCGCGGAAAGCAGAATGTCGTTGATGAAGCGAATCACTTCGGCAAGCCAAGATTTGCGGCCATACTCCGCCAGCCAAATTCCCGCCATGATACCCAGCGGCGTCCCGACCACGGTCGACCACAGGATAAGCAGGCCGCTACCGGCCAGGGCATTCGCCAGACCACCGCCCGCCGTGTTCGGCGGCGGCGTCATTTCGGTGAACAGCGCCAGCGACATCCCATCAATCCCACGCGTGACCGTCGAGAACAAGATCCACACCAGCCAGAACAGGCCAAACACCATGGTTCCCATCGACAGCGTCAGCGCAATGCGGTTTTTGAATCGACGACGCGCCTGCATTTTGCGGCGAGACTCGATGAGCTCAGGTGTGGTTTGCATTTCTAACGTCGCCATTAGCGTGCCCCCTCGTTTTTCGCGAGGCGTTTAACCATCAGCTTGGAAATGGCCAGCACGATAAAGGTGATAACAAACAGGATCAGGCCGAGCTCCATTAACGCCGAGACGTGCAGCCCGGATTCCGCTTCAGCGAACTCATTGGCGAGCGCAGAGGTAATACTGTTGCCCGGCATATACAGAGACGCGCTGTCGAGCTGGTAGGTGTTACCGATAATGAACGTCACTGCCATCGTTTCACCGAGCGCGCGACCCAGGCCAAGCATCACCCCACCAATCACTCCATTTTTGGTGAACGGCAGAACGATACGCCAGATAACTTCCCAGGTGGTGCAGCCGATGCCATAGGCCGACTCTTTCATCATCACCGGGGTTTGTTCGAACACATCACGCATCACTGCGGCGATGTAAGGAATAATCATGATGGCGAGGATAACCCCCGCAGCCAGCAGGCCGATACCAAACGCGGGGCCAGAGAACAGGGCGCCAACGAAGGGAATGGTAGACAGCACGTTGCCCACCGGCTCCTGGAAGTAGGTCGCAAACAGCGGGGCAAAGATAAACAGGCCCCACATGCCGTAAACGATACTCGGGATAGCGGCTAACAGTTCAATCGCGATACCCAGCGGGCGCTTCAGCCAATTTGGTGCCAGCTCCGTCAGGAACAGGGCGATACCGAAACTCACCGGAACGGCAATCAGCAGGGCGATAACGGAGGTCACGATCGTGCCGTAAATAGGCACCAGCGCACCGTAGATATCATTCGGTGCATCCCATTCTTTGGTCCACAGGAAGGAGAAACCAAATTTCTGGATGCTCGGCCAGGAAGAAATGATCAGGGAAACAATTATGCCGCCCAGCATCAATAGCACAATCAGCGCCGCCAGTTTTACCAGCACGCCGAAAATAATGTCACCCTTTTTACCCGGTGGGTTAAATGCAGGCTTGGTTGCAGCCATAAATTACTCTTCAGTTAAAGACGTCTTACGAATATGCCCGGTGGCGCTTCGCTTACCGGGCCTACAAACTGAACTGTAGGGCGGGTAAGCGAAGCGCCACCCGCCATCTTCGTCAAAAATATTCTGTTAGTACAGCGCTTTACCGCTGCTGTCTTTCACGTTGGTTTTCCATGCAGCACGTACCTGCTCAACCACGCTATCCGGCAGTGAAGCGTAATCCAGTGCGTTAGCTTCTTTGGCGCCATTTTTGTAGGCCCAGTCGAAGAACTTCAGCACTTCAACACCCTGCTCTGGTTTCTTCTGATCTTTGTGAACCAGAATGAAGGTAGTAGAAGTGATTGGCCACACGTCGTCGCCTTTCTGGTTAGTCAGGTCCTGAGCGAAGGATTTGCTCCAGTCAGCGCCCTTCGCGGCGTTGGCAAAGCTTTCTTCGGTCGGGCTCACGGACTTACCGTCAGCGGAAATCAGTTTGGTGTACGCCAGGTTGTTCTGCTTAGCGTAAGCGTATTCTACGTAGCCGATTGAGCCAGGCAGACGCTGAACGAAGGCAGCGATGCCGTCATTGCCTTTACCACCCAGACCGGTCGGCCAGTTAACGGTAGAGCCTGCACCTATTTTCGATTTCCACTCATCGTTCACCTTAGACAGGTAGCTGGTGAACACGTACGAGGTACCGGACCCGTCTGCGCGACGAACAACCGCGATGTTCTGAGAAGGCAGTTTCTTGCCCGGGTTCAGCTTAGTAATCGCTTCGTCATCCCACTTCTTGATTTTACCGAGGTAGATGTCGCCGAGGGTTTTACCGTCGAGTACCAGCTCACCGGATTTGAAGCCTGGCAGGTTAACCGCCAGAACGACGCCGCCGATAACGGTCGGGAACTGGAACAGGCCTTCCTGAGAGAGTTTTTCATCAGTCAGTGGCGCATCGGAAGCACCGAAATCCACAGTGTTGGCAGTAATCTGCTTCACACCGCCGGAGGAACCAATACCCTGATAGTTGACCTTGTTACCGGTCTCTTTCTGGTAGGTATCTGCCCATTTGGCATACACCGGCGCAGGGAAGGTTGCACCGGCACCCGTCAGGCTTGCTGCTGCCAACGCAGAGAAAGCGCTCATCGATAAGGTCGCGGCGACAACAGTTGCGACAGTGGTACGCATAACTTTCATAATGTCTCCTGCAGATTTCGTAAATCGTTGTTTAAGTGGCTACGTTGAGCAAAATAGGACAAACAGGTGACAGTTAAATGTACGAAATATGACAGTTTTATTACGCTGAAAATTTAGCTTAAATATTTGAGTGTTTTTTATTAATAATCAAATAGTTAGTTTTATTTGTGACATTGTGTTGTCAGTAAAGTTTTCTTTTTATGACACTGCAAACGTTAGCTGAATATGACAGATTGTCATGTTTATGACGGGGAATAGAGAAGAAAAAAGCCCTGCGGGAGCAGGGCCTTCGGGGATTACTCGACGGTCACAGATTTTGCCAGATTACGCGGCTGGTCAACGTCGGTGCCTTTGATCAGCGCCACGTGATAGGCCAACAACTGCAACGGCACGGTGTAGAAGATTGGCGCGATGACCTCTTCCACATGCGGCATTTCGATGATGTGCATGTTATCGCTGCTGTTGAAACCGGCATCCCGATCGGCAAAGACGTACAGCACACCACCGCGGGCACGCACTTCTTCGATGTTAGATTTCAGTTTTTCCAGCAGTTCGTTATTCGGCGCAACAACGATAACCGGCATATCCGCGTCGATCAGCGCTAGCGGACCGTGCTTGAGTTCACCTGCCGCATACGCTTCCGCGTGAATGTAGGAGATCTCTTTCAGCTTCAGCGCGCCTTCGAGGGCAATGGGATACTGATCGCCACGCCCCAGGAACAGCGCATGATGCTTGTCGGAGAAGTCTTCCGCCAGCGCTTCGATACGTTTGTCCTGCGAGAGCATTTGCTCGATACGGCTCGGCAGCGCCTGCAAACCGTGCACGATATCCTGCTCAATCACTGCGTCCTGACCTTTCAGATTCGCCAGTTTCGCCACCAGCATCAGTAGAACGGTCAGCTGCGTAGTGAATGCTTTGGTGGATGCCACGCCAATTTCAGTACCCGCGTTGGTCATCAGCGCCAGATCGGATTCGCGCACCAGCGATGAACCCGCCACGTTACAAATCGCGAGAGAGCCCAGATAGCCTAGCTCTTTTGACAAACGCAGTGCCGCCAGAGTATCCGCCGTTTCACCGGACTGGGAAAGGGTGATCATCAGGCTGTTGCGGCGTACCGCAGATTTGCGATAGCGGAATTCCGAGGCGATTTCGACATCGCACGGCACGCCGGCCAGCGATTCAAACCAGTAGCGCGACACCATACCTGAGTTGTAAGACGTGCCGCAGGCCACAATCTGAATGTGCTCAACGTTGGCCAGCATTTCGTTGGCGTTCGGTCCCAGCTCGCTCAGATCGACCTGTCCGTGGCTGATGCGCCCGGTCAGGGTGTTTTTGATAGCGTTCGGCTGCTCGTAGATCTCTTTTTGCATGTAGTGACGGTAAATGCCTTTGTCACCTGCGTCGTACTGCAAATTAGATTCGATGTCCGGGCGTTTTACCTGCTCGCCGGATTTAGCAAACACGGTCACGCTGCGACGCGTCACTTCTGCGATATCACCTTCTTCGAGGAAGATGAATCGGCGAGTAACCGGCAACAGTGCCAGCTGATCGGAGGCAATGAAGTTTTCACCCATGCCCAGGCCAATCACCAGTGGGCTACCTGAACGGGCAGCCAGCAGGGTGTGCGGATCGCGGGTATCCATGATCACGGTACCATAGGCGCCACGCAGTTGCGGGATAGCACGCAGCACGGCTTCACGCAGCGTTCCGCCCTGCTCCAGCTCCCAATGAACGAGGTGAGCAATCACTTCGGTGTCGGTTTCTGAGACGAACACGTAGCCGCGAGACTGCAACAGTTCGCGCAGCGGTTCGTGGTTTTCGATGATGCCGTTATGCACCACGACGATATGATCGGAAACATGAGGATGGGCGTTGCCTTCTGACGGCTCGCCATGGGTCGCCCAGCGAGTGTGTGCGATACCCGTGCCGCCGTGCAGCGGCCTATCTTCCGCGGCCTGAGACAGCATGTTTACTTTACCGAGGCGACGCAGACGGGTCAGATGCCCCTCGTTGTCGACCACTGCCAGTCCGGCAGAGTCATAACCGCGGTATTCCAGACGACGAAGCCCTTCGAGAAGGATTTCAGCAATATCACGCTGCGCGACTGCGCCAACAATTCCACACATAGTTAGATTTCCTGATATGGCACGATGCCATGCGTTGTCGCTGACCTGTATTTCCGGTTTTTACCGGAGCCCCGAGCCTTGTAGAGAGTGGGGTTATAGTTTGGGTTACTGCTGGTGGGCGGGAGATTATGTTATCCCCTCAACCCCTGTCTGCCTGATGACGGCTATGCCTTATCAGGCCTACAAAATCGTAGAGCGGGTTAGCGAAGTGCCACCCGCTGCTTTCATTACTTCTTCTTCACCGGGCGCTGCCAGCCTTGCTTATGCACCTGCGGCACACGGCTTAAGACCAGTTCGTTATCAGCCACGTCTCGGGTCACGGTGGTCCCGGCGGCAATCGTCACACCTTTGCCTATGGTGACCGGGGCCACCAGCTGAGAGTCGGAACCGACAAACACATCATCGCCAATGATGGTTTTGAATTTGTTCACGCCATCGTAGTTACAGGTGATGGTGCCTGCGCCGATATTCACGTTATCGCCAATTTCAGCGTCACCGAGATAGCTCAGGTGGCCGGCTTTGGAGCCTTTACCCAGACGCGCTTTTTTCATTTCAACGAAGTTGCCGACGTGTGCGCCTTCCAGCAGTTCAGCACCTGGACGCAGACGGGCGAACGGGCCAATAGTGCAGGCGGCATGCAGTTGAGCATCTTCCACCACGCTGTACGGGCTGATTTCGCAGTCGTCGCCGATTACGCTATTTTTAATCACGCAGCCCGCGCCAATTTTTACGCGATGACCGAGCGTAACGTTACCCTCGAGGATAACGTTAGTATCGATTGAAACATCGCGCCCGTGAGTGATGCTGCCGCGCAGATCAAAACGCTGTGGGTCTCGCAGCATGACGCCAGCCAGCAGCAGCTTTTCAGCCTGCTCGCTTTGGTACACGCGCTCCAGACGGGAAAGCTGCAGACGGTTATTAACGCCTTCCACTTCGCTTAAACGAGCCGGATGAACGGCAGCAATTTCACGCCCTTCCTGGTACGCCATGGCGATGATATCAGTGATGTAGAACTCGCCCTGGGCGTTGTTGTTCTCGAGCTTGCCCAGCCAGCATTTGAGGTCCGCGCCACCGGCAATCAGGATCCCGGTATTGATCTCCTGAATTTCACGCTGTGCGTCGGTCGCATCTTTGTGTTCGACAATCCCGGTCACCTGACCATTTTCACGGGTGATTCGCCCGTAACCGGTTGGGTCATCAAGCTTAACGGTCAGCAGACCAATTCCACCGTGCGGCTTCGCCGCACGCAGACGCTCAAGCGTTTCAACAGAGATAAGCGGCACGTCGCCGTACAGCATCATGATGTCTTCATCATCGCCGAAGAACGGCGCAGCCTGCTGCATTGCGTGCCCGGTGCCGAGCTGTTCGGCCTGAAGCACCCAATTCAGGTTGCCTTCGCTGAGGGTTTGTTTCAGCAGTTCACCACCGTGTCCGTAAACCAGGTGAACCTGAGATGCGCCTAATTCATCAGCTGCATCAATCACATGCTGAACCATCGGCTTGCCCGCCAGTGTATGCAACACTTTTGGGAGATCGGAATACATGCGAGTTCCTTTGCCAGCGGCAAGGATAACCACGCTCATCGCACTGTTTGACATACGCATCCTGACAGTTGTTTGAGTGAGAAGTTAAACCCTTTCACATTGAAATTTCTACATATTTTTCATCATGAAATGAAGTGCAGAGAAAATAGCCATGTGAAAGCTAAAATGGATTTTATGACGCTATTTTCAGCTATCGTAGCGCGCTTTGTCTCGAAAAAAAGACCCAATATCCGAAGATTAGCCGCTATGTTGCTGCTTTGGCTGTTCTTTTGACACCTGAATCAAGAATGCTGTTGAGCTGAAAAACAAAAAGGCCGCCTTTCGGCGACCTTCTTTTATTCTTTTGTGCAACAAATCAGAGGATTAGAAGCTCAGATTGCTGAACATTGCGATGATTTTATGAAAGCGTTTCATTTTGATTCCTGCATAGCATGCATTGTTATGTGATCTAACTCACAAAACAAAGTCTACGCTGGGTTTTTGAATGATGCAACATTTATGTGACACTTATCACACTTAAGGATTACATCAGAGTACCACCCAATAAAAAAGCCAGCCTGGAAACCAGACTGGCTTTTATGCTTTCAAGCCGGTGTTACATCGCTTTTTTGGTCAACTCGATAACGCGCAGTTTGGCGATCGCTTTGGCCAGTTCCGCAGACGCCTGAGCGTAATCCACGTCGCCGTGAGAGCTCTTAATGTGCTCTTCCGCTTTGCGTTTCGCTTCCAGAGCTCGCGCTTGGTCGAGATCCTGGCCACGAATGGCGGTGTCAGCCAGTACGGTTACGTTACCTGGCTGCACTTCCAACACACCGCCGGACAAGTAGATGAACTCTTCATGTCCGTGCTGCTTCACGATGCGAATCATACCAGGCTTAATGGCGGTGAGCAGCGGGGCGTGACCCGGGTAAATACCCAGTTCACCTTCGCTACCCGTTACCTGGATCTTTTCGACCAGACCGGAGAACATTTGGCTCTCCGCGCTGACGACATCCAGGTGATAAGTCATTGCCATGTCACCCTCCGATTAAGGCGTTAAAGTTTTTTAGCTTTCTCGACAGCTTCGTCGATAGTGCCAACCATGTAGAACGCCTGCTCTGGCAGATGGTCATACTCGCCGTCCATGATGCCTTTAAAGCCACGGATGGTATCTTTCAGCGAGACGAACTTGCCCGGAGAACCGGTGAAGACTTCTGCTACGAAGAATGGCTGAGACAGGAAGCGCTGGATCTTACGCGCACGTGCTACAACCAGTTTATCTTCTTCGGAAAGCTCATCCATACCCAGGATTGCGATGATGTCTTTCAATTCCTGGTAACGCTGCAGGATGGACTGAACGCCACGCGCGGTGTCGTAGTGTTCCTGGCCAACAACCAGTGGATCCAGCTGACGGCTGGTGGAATCCAGCGGGTCAACGGCTGGGTAGATACCCAGAGACGCGATCTGACGGCTCAGTACCACGGTTGCATCCAAGTGAGCAAAGGTGGTGGCTGGAGATGGGTCAGTCAAGTCATCCGCAGGTACGTATACCGCCTGAACGGAGGTGATAGAACCGGTTTTGGTTGAAGTGATACGTTCCTGAAGAACGCCCATCTCTTCGGCCAGAGTCGGCTGATAACCTACCGCAGAAGGCATACGACCCAGCAGTGCAGATACTTCTGTACCGGCCAGGGTATAACGGTAGATGTTATCGACGAACAGCAGTACGTCTCGACCTTCGTCACGGAATTTCTCAGCCATGGTCAGACCGGTCAGAGCAACGCGCAGACGGTTTCCCGGTGGCTCGTTCATCTGGCCGTAAACCAGGGATACTTTATCCAGTACGTTGGAATCGGTCATCTCGTGGTAGAAGTCGTTACCCTCACGAGTACGTTCTCCCACGCCCGCAAATACGGAGTAACCGGAGTGTTCGATAGCGATGTTACGGATAAGCTCCATCATGTTTACGGTTTTGCCTACACCGGCACCACCGAACAGACCAACTTTACCACCCTTCGCAAACGGACAAATCAGGTCCATTACTTTGATGCCGGTTTCCAGCAATTCCTGAGAGCTTGACAGCTCTTCGTAGGAAGGTGCTGCACGGTGAATCGCCCAACGGTCTTCTTCACCGATATCGCCTTTCATGTCGATAGGCTGGCCCAGTACGTTCATGATACGACCGAGCGTTGCTTTACCTACAGGGACTTCGATTGGGTGCTCGAGATCTTTAACATCCAGACCACGACGCAGACCGTCAGAAGAACCCATGGCGATGGTACGGACGATACCACCACCGAGCTGCTGCTGAACTTCCAGCACCAGGCTCTCGTTACCATTCATAACCTCAAGAGCATCGTACACGCGCGGTACGGCATCCTGAGGGAATTCGACGTCAACCACGGCGCCGATTACCTGGACAATTTTTCCAGTAGCCATCTTGAATCCTCTACGAATTAACCTGGTTATACCGCGGATGCACCACCGACGATTTCGGTGAGTTCCTGAGTAATGCTGGCCTGACGAGCTTTGTTGTATACCAACTGCAGCTCTTTAATCAGGCTGCCGCCATTGTCGGTCGCGGCTTTCATCGCCACCATACGTGCGGCCTGCTCGCTGGCCAGGTTTTCTACCACGCCCTGATAAACCTGAGACTCGACGTAACGGCGCAGCAGGGTGTCCAGCAGCACTTTCGGATCAGGTTCGTACAGGTAATCCCAGGATTTACGCTTCAGATCCTCGTCTTCTGATGCCGGCAGCGGCAGCAGTTGAGTAATGGTCGGAGCCTGAGACATGGTGTTAATAAATTTGTTGCTGACAACGTAAAGCTTGTCCAGACGGCCTTCATCATAGGCCTGCAACATCACTTTTACCGGGCCGATCAGTTCAGACAGGGAAGGGTTATCGCCCATACCTGTTACCTGAGCAACCACGTTACCGCCAACGGAATTAAAGAAAGACACGCCCTTGGAGCCGATCATCGCGAGTTCGCTTTGAACGCCTTTATCGGACCATGCTTTCATATCTGCCAGCAGCCTTTTGAACAAGTTAATGTTCAGGCCACCGCACAGACCACGGTCAGTGGACACCACCAGGTAGCCCACGCGTTTTACTTCGCGTTCTTCCAGGTAAGGGTGCTTATATTCCAGATTACCGGTGGCAAGGTGACCAATCACTTTGCGCATGGTATCAGCATAAGGACGGCTGGCTGCCATGCGTTCCTGCGATTTACGCATTTTGGACGCGGCGACCATTTCCATCGCTTTAGTGATCTTCTGCGTGTTCTGGACGCTTGCGATCTTACTACGTATCTCTTTTGCGCCGGCCATGAGCTTCTCCTCAATGCCTAACGGCCTGCCCTAGGACAGACCGTCAGACGTTACCAGGACTGGGTTGCTTTGAAGGAATCGAGGATGCCTTTCAGCTTGCCTTCGATTTCGTCGTTATAGCCACCGGTCTGGTTGATTTCTTGCATCAGCGGAGCATGGTCACGGTCGACGTAAGCCAGCAGAGCGGCTTCGAAGCTACCGATTTTCGCCAGTTCCACATCTTCGAGGTAACCGCGTTCAGCCGCGAACAGAACCAGACCCTGCTGTGCTACAGACATTGGGGCATACTGTTTCTGTTTCAGCAGCTCGGTCACTTTCTGACCGTGGCTCAGCTGTTTACGGGTTGCTTCGTCCAGATCGGATGCGAACTGAGAGAACGCAGCCAGTTCACGATACTGTGCCAGAGCGGTACGGATACCACCGGACAGTTTCTTGATGATCTTGGTCTGAGCAGCACCGCCCACACGGGATACGGAGATACCTGGGTTAACTGCCGGACGAATACCGGAGTTAAACAGGTTGGTTTCCAGGAAGATCTGACCATCGGTAATCGAGATTACGTTAGTCGGAACGAACGCAGAAACGTCACCCGCCTGAGTCTCGATGATTGGCAGAGCAGTCAGGGAACCGGTTTTACCTTTAACTTCACCTTTGGTGAAGTTCTCAACGTATTCCGCGTTTACGCGGGATGCGCGCTCCAGAAGACGGGAGTGGAGGTAGAACACGTCGCCTGGGAATGCTTCACGTCCTGGTGGACGACGGAGCAGCAGGGAAACCTGACGGTAAGCAACAGCCTGTTTGGACAGGTCATCGTAAACGATCAGTGCATCTTCACCGCGGTCACGGAAGTATTCGCCCATTGCGCAACCGGCATAGGGCGCCAGGTACTGCAGTGCAGCAGATTCAGACGCGGTAGCAACAACAACGATGGTGTTGGCCAGAGCGTTGTGCTCTTCCAGTTTACGAACCACGTTGGAAATGGTGGACGCTTTCTGGCCGATAGCCACGTACACACATTTGATGCCAGAATCGCGCTGGTTGATGATTGCATCGATAGCCATAGCGGTTTTACCGGTCTGACGGTCACCGATGATCAGCTCACGCTGGCCACGGCCGATTGGAATCATCGCATCAACAGATTTATAGCCGGTCTGAACAGGCTGGTCGACAGACTGACGCTCGATTACGCCCGGTGCGATAACTTCGATTGGCGAGAAGCCATCGTTATCAACTGGACCTTTACCGTCAATCGGTGCACCCAGAGTGTTCACCACGCGGCCTAACATGCCACGGCCAACCGGCACTTCAAGAATACGGCCAGTACACTTAACCTTCATGCCTTCGGCGAGGTCAGCATACGGACCCATCACAACTGCACCTACGGAGTCGCGCTCCAGGTTCAGTGCGATAGCGTAACGGTTACCCGGAAGGGAAATCATCTCACCCTGCATACAATCGGCCAGGCCGTGGATGCGGATAACACCGTCGCTTACAGAAACAATAGTACCTTCGTTATGAGCCTCGCTCACAACATTGAACTGAGCAATGCGCTGCTTGATCAGTTCGCTGATTTCGGTGGAATTCAGTTGCATGCTCCAGTCCCCTTAAGACTGCAATACGTCTGCAAGGCGTTCAAGACGGCCGCGTACGCTACCATCAATGACCGTATCACCCGTGCGGATGATGACGCCTGCCATTACAGACTTATCGATTTTGCAATTCAGCTTAACTTTGCGTGACAGACGTTTTTCCATCGCGGCAGAGATTTTCGCGAGCTGTTCGTCACTCAGTGCCGTTGCGGAAGTCACTTCGACTTCTGCTGTCGCTTCACTCAGCGCGCGTAAATGCGCGAACTGCTCGAGAACATCCGGGAGCGCCTTAAGACGACCGTTTTCAGCCATTACCCGAATCAGGTTCTGGCCGCTGGCGTCCAGCTGCTCACCACAGATTGCGATAAACGCATCTGCGAGCGTTTCCGGCGCAAGAGCGCCAGAAAGTAACTCTGCCATGTGATCGTTTTTCGTGACCTCGGCGGCAAACGACAGCATATCCTGCCAGCTATCTACGCGTTGGTTTTCGACCGCAAAGTCAAAAGCTGCTTTGGCGTAGGGGCGAGCTACCGTTACAAATTCAGACATCAGCCCCTCCCTCCTTACAGTTCAGCGACAAGTTTATCCACGATGTCGCTGTTAGCAGCTTCATCCACGGAACGTTCGATGATCTTCTCGGCACCAGCAACAGCCAGAATCGCGACCTGCTTGCGAAGTTCTTCGCGAGCACGCTTACGCTCGGCATCGATTTCAGCCTGAGCCTGGGCAACGATTTTGCTTCGTTCCTGTTCTGCTTCAACCTTCGCTTCGTCCATGATCTGAGAACGGCGTTTGTTTGCCTGTTCAATGATCACCTGGGCTTCCGCTTTGGCTTTTTTCAGCTGGTCGGTCGCGTTGGCCTGTGCAAGGTCCAAATCTTTCTTGGCACGTTCTGCGGAAGCCAAACCGTCAGAAATTTCTTTCTGACGCTTCTCGATGGCTGCCATTAATGGCGGCCATACATACTTCATGCAGAACCAGACAAAGAGAATAAACGCGATGGCCTGGCCGAGGATTGTTGCGTTCATGTTCACAGCACAATACCTCTTAAAAATTTAACGGCTACTTACTACGCGACAGCAAACATCACGTACAGACCCAGACCGACAGCGATCATCGGGATAGCATCCACCAGACCCATAACGATAAAGAACTGAGTACGCAGCAGAGGGATCAGATCCGGTTGACGCGCTGCGCCTTCCAGGAATTTACCTCCGAGGATGCCGATACCGATCGCAGCACCGATTGCCGCCAGACCCATCATCACAGCGGCAGCCATGTACAGCAGATCCATATTCAGGTTTTCCATGACAGTCTCCAGTTTGTTTCAGTTAAAACGTAGTAGTGTTGGTAAAGAATCAGTGCTCTTCAGACGCCATCGACAGATAGACGATCGTCAGAACCATGAAGATAAAGGCTTGCAGCGTAATAATCAGGATGTGGAAAATGGCCCAAGGCACATTCAGAATCCACTGTGACCACCACGGCAGAAGGCCCGCGATCAGAATGAAAATCAGCTCACCCGCATACATGTTGCCGAACAGTCGCAGACCGAGAGAAACCGGTTTAGACAGCAGGCTGACGCCTTCCAGGATCAAGTTGACCGGAATAAACGCCCAGTGATTGAACGGCTGCAGGGTAAGCTCTTTAACAAAGCCGCCAACGCCTTTCATTTTGATGCTGTAGAAAATAATCAGGATAAACACGCCCAGCGCCATAGAGAGGGTGATGTTCACGTCCGCAGACGGCACCACGCGCAGAGCTGGCAGGCCAAAAATGTGCTCGCCGATGTAAGGAATAAGGTCGATTGGCAGCAAGTCCATCAGGTTCATCAGGAAGACCCAAACGAACACCGTCAGCGCCAGTGGCGCAATCAGCTTGCTCTTGCCATGGTACATGTCCTTCACGCTGCTATGGACAAAACCGATGATCAACTCAATAGCCGTCTGGAATTTCCCTGGTACACCGCTGGTTGCTCTTTTCGCAACACCGCGGAACATGGCAAGGAACAACAGACCCAGAACCACCGAGAAGAACATGGAGTCAATGTTGAGCGTCCAGAAGGTGGCCGGGGGGTTATGCGGATCCACCAGCGAGAAAGTACGCAGATCAAGCTGAAGGTTATTCAGATGATGACCTATGTATTCCTGCGGCGTCATATTTTCTGAAGCCATGATGCCTTTTACCCTTTGTTGTTGATTACAGCTGGCGCCAGAACTTGTACCACCAGCACCAAAACCCACGTCACTATCAGCGGCAAAAATACCACTTTAACAACCGCCAGCGCCACCGCCAGGAGGGCAAAGGTCAGCAACACCTTGAAGACTTCGCCGAAGGCGAAAGACCAGGCCACTCGGCCTTTGGCTGGTGTATGCGCCTGATGACGCCAGGCAAAAATCATAAACAATGCATTTGGCACGACAACCGCCAAACCTCCACATACTGCGGAGACGCCCCAGAAAGGGTCTTTAAGGCAAAACAGCAATCCACTTGCCGTTACCGCCAGAAGCTGAATGAACAGAAGCTTACGCGCCACGTTCCGACTCAAGAGCGACACAGACATCACGTTTTACTCCTGCTCCCTTCGAGGTATGCCGCGTGTCGTATAAAACGTTCTTTGACGCTCTGAGTCAAGCTTCAAAAAGCGGACAAATTATACGGTGACGCCCCGTTAATTCAAACAATAAGTAGCGAAAAGGTGAATAAATGTTTAAATATTTTTCGACTGCACTGTTTTTCAACTTTTCGCGAAAGTGTGAACAATCAGGCAAAACGGCAAACAACGCGAAAAACGGCACATAAAAGCGTGCATCCGATCACAAAAAAAACATTTTCACGGTTATCGAAAATGCGCATAGAAAAAATTCATAGAATTCATCTTTCTGAATTCAATAACAAAAATAACAGATTATTTTTAAAACAGCCCCATACACCACAAAAACCTTTCATTGACATTCTTAATAAACATTTAACATTCGAATACGGTTAACAATGCCGATTTTTAGCAGGCTGATATTTTCGTGGTTGACTATTTTACCAGGCAAGCAAATATTAAAATGTGAATAAAATGCAAAAAAGCAGTGACCATTTCGTTAAATGTAACTAAACATATCACTGCTTTAACCACCCCGTTTTAACACTTTGTACGTCGGTGAAACTTCACATTATTTGATAAAGATTAAACTTTTGTTCGCTTAATTTTGACCAGATGACGCTCACCTTCAAGCTGCGGAACCGTAAGCTGAACAATCTCTTCCACAGTGAATTCCTCAGGCAGCTGAGCAATCTCATCATCAGGCACCAGGCCCTTCAGCGCAAAGAACCGTCCATGCTCACCTGGTAGGTGATGACACCAGTTCACCATATCGGTCAGGGACGCAAATGCGCGGCTGATAACACCGTCAAATGGCGGTTCTGCCGGGAATTCCTCCACGCGGCTTTGCACAGGAGTAACGTTATCGAGTTTCAGCTCGTGCTGCACCTGGCGCAGGAAGCGTACACGCTTGCCGAGACTGTCCAGCAGAGTGAATTGCGCCTGCGGCAGAACAATCGCCAGCGGGATCCCCGGTAAACCCGGGCCGGTTCCCACATCAATGAAACGTGTTCCCTGCAAATGAGGTGCAACAATGATGCTGTCGAGAATATGACGCACCAGCATCTCGTTCGGATCGCGTACGGAAGTCAGGTTGTACGCTTTATTCCATTTGTGGAGCAGTTCGACGTAAGCCACCAGCTGTTGCTGCTGGTGATCGGACAACGAAATACCTGCTTCTTCGAGCAGACGAGAGAGTTTGTTAAGCACGGTAAATACCTGTTGGCGATAATTTGCCGGATGGCGACTTTGCCTTATCCGGACTACATTGTAGGCCCGGTAAGCGATGCGCCACCGGGCATTATTCGATAAGTTAAGCGCTGCGGCGCAGCATGCCCTGCTTTTTCAGCCAGACCAGTAAAATGGAAATAGCTGCAGGGGTGACGCCAGAAATACGTGAGGCCTGACCTATGGAGGATGGTTTGTGATCGTTCAGCTTGGCGATCACTTCGTTAGACAGCCCTGAGACCTGGCGATAATCAAGTGTAGCAGGCAATATCGTGTTTTCATTGCGTTGCTGCTTTTCGATCTCATCCTGCTGGCGGGCGATATAACCTTCGTATTTAACCTGGATCTCCACCTGCTCAGCGGCCTGCTGATCGTCCAGACCCGGCGCAAACGGCGACAGCTGAACCAGTTGTTTGTAAGTCATTTCCGGGCGACGCAGCAGATCTTCTCCGCTGGCTTCACGCGAAAGCGGCGCCGTCAGGTGAGCGTTTACTTCGTCGGCAGATGTCGCTATTGGGTTAACCCAAGTCGTTTTCAGACGCTGACGCTCGCGTTCAATGCATTCCAGCTTCTCGTTGTAACGCGCCCAGCGTTCATCATCCACCAGACCCAGCTCGCGACCCTGTTCGGTCAGGCGCAGATCGGCGTTGTCTTCGCGCAGCATCAGGCGATATTCCGCGCGGGAAGTGAACATGCGGTACGGTTCTTTGGTACCGAGGGTGCAAAGGTCATCCACCAGCACGCCGAGGTAAGCCTGATCACGACGTGGTGCCCAACCGTCTTTGTCTGCAGAACAGCGTGCAGCGTTGAGACCGGCCAGCAGGCCCTGTGCAGCTGCTTCTTCGTAACCAGTGGTGCCGTTGATCTGTCCTGCAAAGAACAGACCCTGGATATATTTGCTTTCCAGCGTCGGCTTCAGGTCACGTGGATCGAAGAAATCATATTCAATGGCATAGCCAGGACGCACGATCTTCGCATTTTCCATGCCGTGCATGGAACGGACGATCTGCATCTGCACGTCGAACGGCAGGCTGGTGGAAATACCATTCGGGTAAATTTCGTTGGAGGTCAGCCCTTCCGGCTCCAGGAAAATCTGGTGCTGGTTGCGATCGGCAAAGCGCATCACTTTGTCTTCAATCGACGGGCAATAGCGTGGGCCAATCCCTTCGATGATGCCTGCGTACATTGGGCTACGATCGAGGTTATTACGAATCACGTCATGGGTTTTTTCGTTGGTATGCGTGATGTAACACGGTACCTGACGCGGGTGCTGCGCCGTATTGCCCATGAACGAAAACACCGGCATCGGGTTGTCGCCATGCTGTTGAGCCAGAACGCTGAAATCGATAGTACGAGCATCAATGCGCGGCGGCGTACCCGTTTTGAGGCGGCTGACGCGCAGCGGCAATTCACGCAGACGACGAGACAGTGGGATGGAAGGCGGATCGCCAGCACGGCCACCGCTGTAGTTATCCAGACCAATGTGAATTTTGCCATCGAGGAATGTCCCGACGGTTAATACGACGGCTTTAGCACGGAACTTCAGGCCCATCTGAGTGACAGCGCCCACAACCCGATCGTTTTCGACGATCAGATCTTCAACCGCCTGCTGGAAGATCATCAGGTTTGGCTGATTCTCCAGGGCGGTGCGTACGGCCTGACGATACAACACACGATCGGCCTGAGCACGGGTGGCCCGAACGGCAGGGCCCTTGCTGGCGTTTAGTATCCTAAACTGGATACCCGCATGGTCGATAGCATTGGCCATCAGTCCGCCGAGTGCATCCACTTCTTTTACCAGGTGTCCTTTCCCAATGCCGCCAATAGCCGGGTTACAGCTCATCTGTCCCAGCGTGTCGATATTGTGTGTCAACAGCAGGGTTTGCTGACCCATACGTGCTGCGGCCATCGCGGCCTCAGTGCCTGCATGACCCCCGCCAATGATGATGACGTCAAAAGGATCCTGATAAAACATGGTGGTCTGCCTCGCTTGAAAGCGGTTTGAAAAGTGATTGAAGCCCGGGCCGTGGATTCTACTCAACTTTGGCTGTCGGAGAAAGCACCTGGGATCTTGGGTATTTAATAGAAGATCTTTTATTTAGAGATCTGTTTTATTGTGATCTCTTATTAGGATCGCCATTTTCTGTGGATAAGGTGGATCCGTCTTTTGAGATCATAGGCTTAAGAAGGATCATTGCCTGTGAATGATCGGTGATCCTGGTCCGTATAAGCTGGGATCAAAATGAAGGGTTATACACAACTCAAAAACTAACCAAACCTTATGCTTGGGATAACTACCGGTTGATCAGTGCTTTTAACCAGAGTTATACACAAAAAAAACGCCGATCTTTACAAAACTCAGAGCAAAATTATCCAGGATCCGAGCCAAATTTCAGCCGGATCTTCAGGAATGTCATGATCGAGGATGTTTACCTTGAGCGTTTCACCAATCTGTTTGGCTCCGCAGGCGATCAGTTCGTTATCGATTTTGTCGATCGCCCCGCAGAAAGTGTCATATTCACGGCTGCCAATTCCGACCGAACCAAAACGCACAGCGGAGAGGTCAGGTTTCTCTTCCTTTATTGCTTCATATAAAGGAACAAGATTATCCGGGATGTCACCGGCACCGTGTGTAGAGCTGACCAGCAGCCAGATTCCACCTTTATTCAGATCTTCAAGCAGGGGGCCATGCAGAGTTTCAGTGGAATAACCCGCGTCTTCCAGCTTTTCTGCCAGATGTTCCGCAACGTACTCGGCACCGCCAAGCGTACTACCACTGATCAGTGTAATGTCTGCCATGAAGTCCACCCCATAATTCCTGAGTGACATATTGTACGCTGTGTGTGAGCTGGGATCTACCTGTGGAAAGATGTGGGATTAAAATGCCCGATCACGGGCGGATGGTCCGCATGATCGGGTTCTGCAGGGAGATAAGCGTTTCGGTGGACTGAATTTCATCGATTGTTTGGATCTTGTTGATAAGTACCTGCTGGAGGGCGTCGATCGAACGGCACATCACCTTAATAAAGATGCTGTAGTGGCCAGTGGTGTAATACGCCTCAGTGACTTCGTCGAGGCTTTCCAGTCTTGCCAGCGCAGAGGGATAATCTTTCGCGCTTTTTAGAATAATGCCGATAAAACAGCAGACATCGTAGCCGAGCTGTTTCGGGTTCACATCGATGCGTGCGCCAGTGATGATCCCCGCTTGTTTCATTTTCTCGACGCGCACATGGATAGTACCGGGGCTAACGCCAAATTGTTTGGCCAGTTCGGCATAGGCGGTACGCGCATTGGCCATTAATGCCTCGAGAATGCCGCGGTCGAGATTGTCGATCTGATAATTTTCCATTGGATTTTCTTATGATGTTTGATGATTCACTCTATTTTAGCGCTTTGTTTTGACGAATCAAAACACGAAGCGGCTTTTTGCTTGTTGATTATTGAATTACCCCCGCATTCTGTTGCTTAATCAATGGCAACAGGACAGGAGTAAAAATAATGAAAACCGCTTACATCGCAAAACAACGCCAGATCAGTTTCGTAAAGTCCCATTTTTCCCGTGAGCTCGAAGACAGACTTGGACTCATTGAAGTTCAGGCGCCGATCTTAAGCCGCGTGGGCGATGGCACTCAGGACAACCTTTCTGGTTGCGAAAAAGCGGTACAGGTAAAAGTGAAAAACTTACCAGACGCCCAGTTCGAGGTGGTTCACTCTCTCGCGAAGTGGAAGCGCCAGACGCTGGGACAACACGACTTCAGCGCGGGCGAAGGGCTCTACACGCACATGAAAGCCCTTCGCCCCGATGAAGACCGCCTCTCGGCTATCCATTCCGTGTACGTTGACCAGTGGGACTGGGAACGCGTAATGGGTGACGGCGAGCGCCACACCGGTACGCTAAAAGCGACGGTTGAAGCCATTTATGACGGGATCAAAGCCACTGAGGCCGCAGTCAGCAAAGAATTTGGTTTGGCACCGTTCCTGCCAGAACAGATCCACTTTGTGCACAGCGAAGAATTATTGACCCGCTATCCGGGTCTGGATGCCAAAGGCCGCGAGCGTGCTATCGCCAAAGAGTTCGGCGCAGTGTTCCTGATGGGGATTGGCGGCAAATTGTCGGATGGGGCGCGCCATGACGTGCGTGCGCCGGATTATGATGACTGGAGCACCCAGAGTGAAACCGGGCTGTCTGGCCTCAACGGCGACATTCTGGTGTGGAACCCGGTTCTGGAAGATGCGTTTGAGATCTCCTCAATGGGGATCCGCGTGGATGCCGAAGCGCTGAAACGTCAGTTAGCACTCACTGGGGATGACGATCGTCTGCAGCTCGAGTGGCACCAGGCGCTGCTCAAAGGTGAAATGCCGCAGACTGTCGGCGGCGGCATTGGCCAGTCACGTTTGACCATGCTGCTGTTACAGCTGCCACATATCGGTCAGGTGCAGTGTGGCGTCTGGCCACAGCAGGTCCGCGATAGCGTTGCCTCTCTGCTGTAATCAGCGTTTCCAGCGGCGCAGCAGTCGGCTGCGCAGCCCGGTATCAAAGCGCCAGATATGATCGAAGATGCGCATGATCCCGGGTTTCCCGTGCTGCGACATCGCCACCGCATGAAAGCGATGCAGATGTTTGCGCTGAAGCTCGCCCACCTTATTCACCACGTCGTCCGGCAGCCGCTGGGCGATGAAATCTGAAATGACCACCGCATCGGCATCGGTCCATTCCGGGCCCTGCATCCGCTCGATAATGGCACGGAAGCAGCTGGCGATATCGGTCCCACCGCGAAAACGCTGGCTTAAAAAACGGATCGCCTGTTCCAGGCCCTGCGGGCCAGTCAGCTCGTAGCGCACCACTTCACTGGCGAAAAGCATAATGAAACAGCGGCGATTGTCCGCCAGTGCGACGCGCATCAGCGCCAGGCAAAACGCCTTCGCACACTGTTCGTTAAACCCCCCCATCGAACCTGACGTATCCACGCAGACGATAAACGGTCCGCGCGGTTGTTCGTCGAAATCCTGATGTACCACCGGGCGTTCGCTGAGTTTCTCCCGCCACGCATCGCCGTGCAGTCGGTAAGTGAGCAGTTGCTTCTCCACCAGCCGGCGGTAAAACTCGTATTCAAGTTCAGTAATGCCGAGCGTCGCCAGCTCCGGCGGCAGCAGGCGCAGAATGTCGTCGCTTTGTTGCAGACCGTCGACCTGTTCGGGCACCGTGGCCGGTTCGCGCACCAGGGTGCGGAAGGTTTCCATCGGTGAATCTTTTTTCGGCACCGATTTGGCCTCGCGTGAACGCCCGAGTTGCTCAGCCAGCCGCATCAGTTCCGGTTGTTCGCTAAGGAAATCGCCGTATCTGACAATCAGCTGCCAGTCACCGCGCTTGAGCTGGCCTTCACTCATGTCCCAGAGTCGTCCGGCGGAATTGTCGTTTTCTACAAGTACCGGTTCCAGCTGACCGCTGAGAGTCATGCGCTCCTGCACTTCGCTCAACAGCTGTTCGCGTTCATCTTCCAGCAACTGCTGGTTCAGCGTGGTGGCCTGCACCACCAGACTCAGTCGCCAGCGCTGTAAAAACAGGGTGTGCAGCGCGGCGGTAAAGGTTGCGTTGTTATCCACCAGCTGCTGCGCCTGGGCGGCAAACGGGGAATGGAGTTTCTGCAACAGAGTGAGGATTTGCGGAAGCTGAACGGTAAACTGAGTGGTCGATAGCGTCTGGCTCTGCTGAAAAGCCATCACCTCGTCGCTCAAATCTTGCGGAACCTGAGTCTCTTTCAGCCTGCCTTTTAGCGCTTCCCGCCAGCGGGGAATATCTTGTGCGATCGCATTTTTCAGCCGCGGGAATTTTTCAAAAAACAACGCCAGCTGTGGCGAGGCCAGCAGGGCGAGGATCATCTCTTCGATCATCCCTTCCTCGCTGACCGCCAGCATCACATTGAGCGTGTCGAGGCTGAGCATTACTGCCGCGCCTGTTTGATCTGCGCCCCGACGTCCTGCAGGCTGGCTTCAATTTTTACTGGCCAGTCACCGTGAATGAACAGGCATTTCTGCTGCTCGCTAAAGCGGGTGTGCTGCTGATGCCACTCATCGTCGAGCGCATCCAGCTGCTGTTTGATTTCCCCTGGCATGTTCTCTGGCGTAGCGCAGCCTGGCAGTGCCAGACGCGAGCCTTGCAGGCTGACATCCCGAACCAGCAAATGCTGGCTGGTATCCACTTCCATATTTAGCACCTGAGCAAAGCCGATGCCGTTGAGTTTGCCGCGAATTTCGCCGCCTTTTTCCAGCCAGTGCACGAGCGCCGGGCGTTCCAGGGTTACGTGAACCACGTTCATGTCATGCAGCTTCAGCGGCTGCTGCAAGAGCAGCGTCAGCGTTGGGGTCTGCACCTCATCCGGCAGTTCGTAATGCGGTTTACGGCTGAACATGCCACCCAGGCGCGTCACTTTTAGCGCGGTTTTGTCGCTCTGTTGCTGTTGCAACTGCAGCCGACGCTGGATAATCGAACCCAGTTTGGTGAGCATCGCCTGCTGCTGCCAGGCATGCCCGGTCATCAAAATGTCGAGCTGTTGCTGCATCAGACTGCGGCTTTCTGCGTCGTGCCACAGACAGTCTTTGAGCAGGATAAGATCGATAGGCGCAATGGCGTCGCGGCCGCTGAAAAAGGCGCAGGCCTGCAATAAACGAACCGCCTTTTTCCAGCGCCGATCGGAGACATACGGTGCGTTTGGCATCATATCGAGCTGCTGACGCAACTGATAAACCAGCTCGAATACGCTGTCTGACAGCTTCACGCCACCAATATCTACCTGCCACTGCCTGAACTCTTCGTCCGTCACCTGTAGATTTTCGGGCACCGGGTTGGCGCTTTCATCGTGCTGGTTGATGAGCAACGAGCGGAAATTGCTTTTTTCCTGCACTTTGTCGAGCCACAAGCGAATCAGCATACGGTCATATAAGGCTTCGAGGCTGCTGTCGGCTTCCGGCAGTTCGTTAGACGCGGCCACCAGCAGGCGCATCGGGATTTTCTCTTCATGCGCACCGTTGCGAAAGCTGCGTTCGTTAATGGCGGTCAGCAGGGTATTCAGAATTGCCGGGCCCGCTTTCCAGATTTCATCCAGAAACACGATTTCTGCTTCCGGAAGATAGCCTGTGGTTAAACGCTCATAGCGCCCTTCATCTTTTAACGCCTGAATCGACAGCGGGCCAAAAACTTCTTCCGGAGTGGAGAAGCGGGTCATCAGGTATTCAAAGGCGCGGGCGTGTTGGAAGGCAAATTTGAGGCGGCGGGCGATGAGGCTTTTAGCTATCCCCGGTGGACCAAGGAGAAACACGCTTTCGCCGCTCAGCGCGGCCAGCAGGCACAGACGGATGGCGTGACTACGCTCAAAAAGCCCCTTTTCAAGGGACTGACTGAGTCGGGAAATTCTTTCTGCTAATAAGTGTGATTGCGCCATAATAGAGTGGTGTCCTTCCGCCATTTATCCAGCTATCAAGCGATTATAGCCGTTTGCTGGCGCCGGGTAATAGTGGGAGAAGCCGTCGACATTTCTTTGAGCAAGGTTAATGAGGAGTCATTTTGGAGTACGATTCTTCTGTTAATCGTGCATACTGTGCGCCTTTTGTGAGCCAGGGA
This sequence comes from Scandinavium hiltneri, assembly GCF_024764835.1. Classification (GTDB taxonomy): domain Bacteria; phylum Pseudomonadota; class Gammaproteobacteria; order Enterobacterales; family Enterobacteriaceae; genus Scandinavium; species Scandinavium hiltneri. The sequence continues at coordinate 446,758 of NZ_JALIGE010000074.1, forward strand.
TCCGGGTACACATTTGTCTTATTAAACGAAAGACGAGTCTATGAGCACTGATAATAAGCAATCGTTGCCAGCGATCACCCTTGCTGCAATTGGCGTGGTATACGGTGACATTGGTACCAGCCCTCTTTATACACTGAGAGAATGTCTCTCAGGCCAGTTTGGATTTGGCGTGGAACGGGATGCCGTTTTTGGCTTTTTATCCCTGATTTTCTGGCTGCTGATTTTTACCGTTTCCTTGAAATACATCACCTTCGTGATGCGTGCGGATAACGCCGGAGAAGGCGGGATCCTGACGTTGATGTCTCTTGCCGGGCGCAACACATCGGCGAGAATGACGTCGGTGCTGGTTATCCTCGGCCTTATCGGCGGCAGTTTCTTCTATGGCGAGGTGGTAATAACCCCGGCCATCTCGGTGATGTCGGCCATTGAAGGCCTCGAAATCATCGCTCCGCAGCTTGATAGCTGGATAGTCCCCATCTCTATCGCCGTACTGACCCTGCTGTTTATGATTCAAAAGCACGGTACTGCGCTGGTGGGGAAACTGTTCGCGCCTATCATGCTGATTTGGTTCCTGTTGCTGGCGGTGCTCGGTGCACGCAGTATCATCGACAACCCGGACGTGCTGCATGCGTTGAACCCGTACTGGGCGGTGCACTTCTTCCTTGAATACAAAACGGTTTCCTTTGTGGCGCTGGGGGCGGTCGTTCTGTCGATTACCGGTGTCGAAGCGTTGTATGCGGATATGGGCCATTTCGGCAAATTACCGATTCGTATTGCCTGGTTCACGGTGGTTCTGCCTTCGCTGGTGCTGAACTACTTCGGTCAGGGCGCGCTGTTACTCAAACACCCGGAAGCGATTAAAAACCCGTTCTTCCTGCTGGCGCCTGAGTGGGCGCTGATTCCGATGCTGATTATCGCGACCTTCGCGACGGTCATTGCTTCCCAGGCGGTCATTTCCGGCGTGTTCTCCCTGACGCGTCAGGCGGTTCGTCTTGGATATCTGTCGCCGATGCGCATTATTCATACCTCTGAAATGGAATCCGGTCAGATTTACATCCCGTTCATTAACTGGCTGCTGTACGTGTCTGTGGTGCTGGTGATTGTCAGCTTCCAGCACTCCAGCAACCTGGCGGCGGCATACGGGATTGCGGTTACCGGCACCATGGTGCTGACCTCGATTCTGGCGACCACCGTGGCACGTAAAAACTGGCACTGGAACAAGTACTTTGTGTTCGTTATCCTGGTGGCATTCCTGTGTATCGACGTACCGTTGTTCTCGGCGAACCTCGATAAACTGCTCTCTGGCGGTTGGCTGCCGCTGACGCTGGGCTTGGTGATGTTTATGGTGATGACCACCTGGAAGAGCGAACGTTTCCGCCTGCTACGCCGCATGCATGAACATGGCAACTCTCTCGAAGCGATGATTGCGTCGCTGGAGAAATCACCGCCTGTGCGCGTGCCTGGCACTGCGGTGTACATGTCCCGCGCGCTGAACGTGATTCCGTTTGCGATGCTGCATAATCTCAAGCACAACAAAGTGCTGCATGAGCGCGTGATCCTGCTGACGCTTCGCACCGAAGATGCGCCGTATGTTCACAACGTGCGTCGCGTGTCTATCGAGCAGCTGTCACCGTCGTTCTGGCGTGTAGTGGCGAGCTACGGCTGGCGCGAAACGCCAAACGTGGAAGAAGTCTTCCACCGCTGCGGTCTGGAAGGGCTGAGCTGTCGGATGATGGAAACCTCGTTCTTCATGTCGCATGAATCGCTGATTATCGGTAACGACCGCCCGTGGTATCTGCGTCTGCGCGGCAAGCTGTACCTGCTGCTGCAACGCAACGCCCTGCGTGCACCTGACCAGTTTGAAATCCCGCCAAACCGGGTAATCGAACTCGGTACCCAGGTCGAGATATAACTCAGCCTCAAAAATATGCCCGGCATTCTTGCCGGGTATTTTTTTAGTGGGGCCGGGCAAGCGAAGCGCCACCTGACTACACTCTGACTTCCTGATAATTTCACTTAGCGAAACGTTTCGATACCGATCACACTTCTGCAACCTGATGGTGGTTTTCTGTACGCTATTGGGATTAAACTTATCTCCAGCGAAACGTTTCGCTAGTGGAGCAGAACGATGAAGAAAGGTACGGTACTCAACGCTGATATTTCCTCGGTCATTTCCCGTCTTGGGCATACCGATACGCTGGTGGTTTGTGACGCAGGCTTGCCTGTCCCACACAGTACACAGCGAATTGATATGGCCTTAACCCAAGGGGTGCCTGGATTTATGCAGGTGCTGGAAGTGGTGACGACCGAAATGCAGGTTGAGACGGCAATTCTCGCCGCGGAAATCAAAACACATAATCCGCAGCTCCACGAAACGTTGCTCAATCACCTCGAGCAGCTGCAGCAACACCAGGGAAACACCATTGAAATCCGTTACACCACACACGAGCAGTTCAAATTACAAACCGCAGACAGTCAGGCGGTGATTCGCAGCGGGGAATGCTCCCCGTATGCGAATATCATTCTCTGTGCTGGCGTCACTTTCTGAGGCCGCCATGGACGCATTACTGCAACTCAAAGGGATCGATAAATCTTTCCCGGGCGTGAAAGCCCTTTCCGGCGCATCGCTGAACGTCTACTCCGGCCGCGTAATGGCGCTGGTGGGCGAAAACGGCGCCGGTAAATCGACGATGATGAAAGTGCTGACCGGGATCTACACTAAAGATGCCGGCTCTCTGCATTGGCTTGGCCAGGAAGCGACCTTTACCGGACCGAAATCCTCTCAGGAAGCCGGGATCGGCATCATTCATCAGGAACTGAACCTGATCCCGCAGCTGACCATCGCCGAGAACATCTTTTTAGGCCGTGAGTTCGTTAACCGCTTCGGCAAAATCGACTGGAAAACCATGTACGCCGAAGCAGACAAACTGCTGGCGAAGCTCAACCTGCGCTTTAAAAGCGACAGGCTGGTGGGCGAACTGTCGATTGGCGATCAGCAGATGGTGGAAATCGCCAAAGTGCTGAGCTTCGAGTCGAAGGTCATCATCATGGATGAACCGACGGACGCACTGACCGATACTGAAACCGAATCGTTATTCCGCGTCATTCGCGAGCTGAAATCCCAGGGCCGCGGCATCGTTTATATCTCTCACCGAATGAAAGAGATCTTCGAGATTTGTGATGACGTGACCGTATTCCGTGACGGCCAGTTTATTGCCGAGCGCGAAGTGGCAACGCTCACCGAAGATTCACTGATTGAAATGATGGTCGGGCGCAAGCTCGAAGATCAGTATCCGCGCATCGACAAAGTACCGGGTGACGTGCGTCTGAAGGTCGATAACCTGTGCGGCCCGGGCGTGGAAAATGTCAGCTTCACGCTGCGCAAAGGGGAAATCCTCGGCGTGGCGGGCCTGATGGGAGCCGGGCGTACCGAACTGATGAAAGTCCTGTACGGCGCACTGCCGCGTAGCAGTGGTTACGTTACGCTGGATGGCCATGAAGTGGTGACCAAATCCCCACAGGACGGTCTGGCCAACGGCATCGTTTATATCTCCGAAGACCGTAAGCGTGACGGCCTGGTGCTGGGCATGTCGGTAAAAGAGAACATGTCGCTGACCGCGCTGCGCTATTTCAGCAAAGCGGGCGGTGGCCTGAAGCATAAAGATGAACAGCAGGCGGTGAGCGATTTCATCCGTCTGTTCAATGTTAAAACCCCGTCGATGGAGCAGGCGATTGGCTTGCTCTCGGGCGGTAATCAGCAAAAAGTGGCGATTGCCCGAGGGCTGATGACGCGACCGAAAGTGCTTATCCTCGATGAGCCAACGCGAGGCGTGGACGTCGGGGCGAAGAAAGAAATTTATCAGCTGATTAACCAGTTTAAAGCCGATGGCCTGAGCATCATTCTCATCTCTTCGGAGATGCCGGAAGTGCTGGGCATGAGCGACCGCATCATGGTGATGCACGAAGGGCATCTCGGCGGTGAATTCACACGCGAGCAGGCCACCCAGGAAGTATTGATGGCTGCCGCTGTGGGCAAGCTTAATCGTGTGAATCAGGAGTAAGAAAGATGACTACCCAGGCTGTTGCTGGTCGCCGTTATTTCACCAAAGCGTGGCTGTTGGAGCAAAAGTCGCTGATTGCTCTGCTGGTGCTGATAGCCGTTGTCTCGACCATGAGTCCGAACTTTTTTACCGTTAATAACCTGTTCAACATCCTGCAACAGACGTCGGTCAACGCCATTATGGCGGTGGGGATGACGCTGGTTATTCTGACTTCCGGTATCGATTTGTCCGTCGGTTCGTTGCTGGCCCTGACCGGCGCGGTTGCGGCGTCGATTGTTGGTATCGAAGTGAATGCGCTGGTGGCCGTCGCGGCTGCGCTGGCATTAGGTGCGGCGATTGGCGCTGTGACGGGCGTGATTGTGGCGAAAGGCCGCGTGCAGGCATTTATTGCCACTTTGGTGATGATGTTGCTGCTGCGGGGTGTGACGATGGTATACACCAATGGCAGTCCGGTGAATACGGGTTTTACCGCTAACGCCGATGTCTTTGGCTGGTTTGGTATCGGCCGTCCGCTGGGGATTCCGACGCCGGTGTGGATCATGGCGATTGTGTTCCTCGCGGCGTGGTACATGCTGCACCACACCCGACTGGGCCGTTACATCTACGCGCTGGGCGGTAACGAAGCGGCAACGCGTCTGTCCGGTATCAGTGTCAATAAAGTCAAAATTATCGTGTATTCGCTGTGCGGCATGTTGGCCTCACTGGCAGGTATTATCGAAGTGGCGCGTCTGTCATCTGCGCAACCGACGGCCGGTACCGGCTATGAGCTCGACGCGATTGCGGCGGTGGTGCTGGGCGGAACCAGTCTGGCGGGCGGCAAAGGTCGCATTGTTGGGACGCTGATCGGCGCATTGATTCTCGGTTTCCTTAATAATGGTTTGAATTTGTTAGGTGTTTCCTCCTATTACCAGATGATCGTTAAAGCGGTGGTGATATTGCTGGCGGTGCTGGTAGACAACAAAAAGCAGTAATAACTGACATAACAGGACATCTCAGATATGAACATGAAAAAACTGGCTACCCTGGTTTCTGCTGTGGCACTGAGCGCCACCGTAAGTGCTAACGCAATGGCGAAGGACACTATTGCGCTGGTTATCTCGACACTGAACAACCCGTTCTTTGTTTCCCTGAAAGACGGTGCGCAGAAAGAAGCGGATAAACTGGGCTACAACCTGGTGGTCCTGGATTCTCAGAACAACCCGGCGAAAGAGCTGGCGAACGTTCAGGACCTGACCGTACGTGGCACCAAAATCCTGCTGATCAACCCAACGGATTCCGACGCCGTGGGTAACGCTGTAAAAATGGCAAACCAGGCGAAGATCCCAGTGATTACGCTGGACCGTCAGGCGTCTAAAGGCGAAGTGGTGAGCCACATTGCGTCTGATAACGTGCTGGGCGGTAAAATTGCAGGCGACTACATCGCGAAGAAAGCCGGTGAAGGCGCGAAAGTTATTGAACTGCAGGGTATTGCAGGGACGTCTGCCGCTCGTGAGCGTGGCGAAGGTTTCCAGCAGGCCGTTGCGGCGCACAAATTTGATGTCCTGGCGAGCCAGCCAGCAGATTTCGACCGTACAAAAGGTCTGAACGTCATGCAGAACCTGCTGACCGCACATCCGGACGTGAAAGCTGTTTTCGCGCAGAACGATGAAATGGCGCTGGGTGCGCTGCGTGCGCTGCAGACTGCCGGTAAATCAGATGTGATGGTTGTCGGTTTTGATGGTACTCCGGATGGCGAAAAAGCAGTAAATGATGGCAAACTGGCTGCGACGATTGCACAGCTGCCAGAGCAAATCGGCGCCCAGGGCGTTGACGTTGCTGCTAAAGTGCTGAAAGGTGAGAAGGTTCAGGCCAAATACCCTGTTGACCTGAAGCTGGTCATCAAGCAATAAGTCATCACTGACTCAGGCCAATAAGAGCCTGAGGGGACAATCTAAAAAGAAAAGTGTGGCATGCGCCACCGGAAATCCCGGTGGCGCTCTTTATCGGACACTCATTATTATGAAAACCGCAGGTAACCTCGTCGTCCTTGGCAGTATCAATGCCGATCACATTCTTAACCTTGAATCTTTCCCGCGACCGGGCGAAACCGTGACAGGCAGCCAGTATCAAGTGGCGTTTGGCGGAAAAGGCGCAAATCAGGCCGTCGCCGCCGGACGCTGCGGGGCAAACATCGCTTTTATCGCCTGTACCGGCGATGACGACACCGGCGAACAGGTGCGTAATCAACTGGCGAGCGACAATATCGACATTGTGCCAGTGAGCGTTGTAGCGGGCGTTTCCACCGGCGTGGCGCTGATTTTCGTTAATGGTGAAGGTGAGAATGTCATCGGTATTCACGCGGGGGCAAACGCCGCGCTGACAACCGAGCGAGTGGCGGAGCAAAAAGAACGTATTGCCAGCGCCGATGCGCTGCTGATGCAGCTGGAATCGCCGCTGGAAAGTGTTCTGGCGGCGGCGAAAATTGCCCACGACAACCAGACGACCGTGGCGCTTAATCCGGCTCCGGCTCGTGAACTGCCGGACGAACTGCTTTCGCTGGTGGATATCATCACCCCTAACGAAACCGAAGCGGAAAAGTTGACGGGCGTGCGGGTCGAAAATGATGAGGATGCCGCAAAAGCGGCGCAGGTGCTGCATGATAAAGGCATAGACACGGTCATTATTACGCTCGGCAGTCGCGGCGTGTGGGCCAGCCAGAGAGGGAACGGCCAGCGCGTGCCGGGCTTTAAAGTGCAGGCCATCGACACAATTGCTGCGGGCGACACCTTTAACGGCGCGCTGATGACGGCGCTGCTGGAAGGCACCGAATTACCGGAAGCGTTGCGATTTGCACATGCGGCAGCGGCGATTGCCGTGACCCGTAAAGGCGCGCAGCCTTCTGTTCCATGGCGCAAAGAGATCGACGACTTCTTACGTCAGCAGGGGTAACGCTTGGCTACCATGAAGGATGTTGCTCGCCTGGCGGGCGTTTCCACTTCGACGGTCTCTCACGTCATTAATAAAGACCGGTTTGTCAGCGAAAGCATCACCGAAAAGGTGAATGCCGCCATTAAAAGCCTTAACTACGCGCCTTCGGCCCTGGCGCGTAGCCTCAAACTCAATCAGACCCACACTATCGGCATGCTGATCACCGCCAGTACCAATCCGTTTTACTCGGAACTGGTTCGCGGCGTCGAGCGCAGCTGCTTTGAACGCGGCTACAGTCTGGTGCTTTGCAACACCGAAGGCGACGAGCAGCGGATGAACCGTAATCTCGAAACGCTGATGCAAAAGCGCGTCGACGGTTTATTGCTGCTGTGTACCGAAACGCACCAGCCGTCGCCGGAAATCGTCCAGCGTTATCCTTCTATACCGACGGTGATGATGGACTGGGCACCGTTCGACGGTGACAGCGATATTATTCAGGATAATTCTTTGCTCGGCGGGGATATGGCGACGCAGTATCTGATCGACAAAGGTTATCGCCGTATCGCCTGTATTGCCGGTCCGCTGGACAAAACGCCTGCGCGTCTGCGTCTCGAAGGGTATCAGGCGGCGATGGCGCGCAGCGGATTGCCGATTGTCGATGGCTACATTATTACCAGCAACTTTGAATTTGGCGGCGGATTAACGGCGATGCAGGCATTACTGGCACTGCCGGAACCACCGCAGGCAGTATTCGTGGGCAATGACGCGATGGCGGTCGGGGTTTATCAGGCGTTGTACCAGGCGGGGCTTAACATTCCACGTGATGTGGCGGTGGTGGGTTATGACGATATCGAACTGGCGGCCTACATGACGCCGCCGCTGACGACAATCCATCAGCCCAAAGATGAGCTGGGCGAGCTGGCTATCGACGTATTGATTCACCGAATGGCACAGCCCGGGCAGAAACAGCAGCGTGTGCAGCTGACGCCCGAACTGGTGGTGCGCGGGTCGGCCTAAGCTTTCTTGTGCCGCTCTTTAATCAGATTGCGGCCATCTTTCGGTTTTAACAGCATAAACGTTACCGCGGATACTACGGTCAGAGCACCCATCGTAATAAAGGTATAGTGGAACTGTTCCACGGTGTTGCTGCCGTCGAACCCTTCATAAAAGCGTAGCACTGCGGCGCTTATCGCCACCCCAAGACTAATAGACAGCTGCTGCGTCACGGCCAGCACGCTATTGCCGCTACTGGCGTTTTCGTCTGTGAGATCAGCCAGCGTTATGGTGTTCATCGACGTAAACTGCGTCGACATCGCCATTCCCAGCACGAATAAAGGCAGGACCAGCATCCACACCGGCATGGACGGTGACTGCAGCGAGAACTGCGCAATCATCAGGCCGATAAATACCGTTATCCCTACCAGCGTCTTACGATATCCCAGCCAACGCAGCACCTGCGTCACCGTAGATTTCGCCAGAATCGACCCTAACGCCGTAGGCGCCATCATGCAGCCGGCGATCAGCGCCGGATAACCAAACCCAACCTGCAACATCAACGGCATCAGGAACGGAACGCAGCCGGTACCGAGACGCGTGGCGAGGTTGCCGACTATCCCCACGGAGAAGGTGCGCGTTTTGAACATCGGCAGCGCGATGAGCGGCGTAGGATGGCGGCGCGCGTGGCGAATATAAGCCAGTAATAGAAGAACACTGACCGCTATGATGGCCAGCGCTATCCACGTCGCGACAATTTTCTCACCGAACAGCTCCATCCCGCTGGAAAACAGAACCAGACTCAGGCCGAACAGCAAGAAGCCGGTCATATCAAATCTGCGGCGCGGGGTGGTGAAGTTCGGCATATATTTGCGGGCATACAGCAGCCCGGCGATGCCTATCGGGATGTTAATCAGGAAAATCCAGTGCCAGCTCGCCCAAGTCACCAGCACGCCACCCAACACCGGTCCCAGAATTGGGCCGACCAGTCCAGGCATGGTCACGAAGTTCAGAACCGGTAGAAGTTCGCTGCGGGGATAGGCTCGTAGCAGTGCCAGGCGGGCGACGGGCATCATCATTGCGCCGCCAACCCCCTGAATCACGCGGAAGAGAACCAGCTGCGTTAATGAACCTGACAGGGCACATGCCAGAGAGCCCAAGGTAAACAGACTCACGGCAATCATAAAGATGCGACGCGTACCGAAGCGATCGGCCAGCCAGCCGCTGACCGGGATAAGCATCGCCACAGTCAGGGTGTAACTGATAATGGCCGACTGCATCGCCAGTGGGGAGCGGTTCAGGCTGTGGGCAATCGCGGGAAGCGCGGTGTTCAGGATGGTGGCATCCAGCGCTTGCATAAAGAAGGCCATCGCCGCGATCCACGGCAAACCGGCCATACTGCGTGATTTCTTCTCTGTCATCTATTTATTAGCCTGGGTGTTTGGGGCCGTTAACAGTGCCTGGCAAGCCTGCCAGGCACGAGGGCCATCGCTTTCCTGAATGGCATCTACAATGGCCTGATGAAGATCGAGCTTCACCACTTCGTTTTGCGTTATGGCAGCAAAGTAGGTCTGATAGACAGAATGAAACAGTGAAGCAAAAGAGGTCAGAAACGGATTGGAGCTCATTGCATAGATCTGTTCGTGCCAGGCCATATCCACTTCAATCCAGCGCTGACGGTCAAAATGCCGCTTCAGGTGGACCATATCTTCCATTAATGTATTCAGCCGGGCTTTTTGTTCCGCGCTGCCGAGCGTGGCCGCCAGCATGCAGGCCTGCGGTTCAAGACTGCTGCGCATAACAAGGAAGTGTTTCACGACTTCTTCAAAGTTACTTTCCGTGAGCCACCAGGATATCAGCTCTTTATCAAGGAAGTTCCAGTCGCTGCGGGGCATCACTCGGGTGCCAATACGTGGTCGCGGCAAAACCATCCCTTTTGCAGTCAGCGTCTTTACTGCTTCACGAACGGCGGTACGGCTTACGCCAAACTGCTCGCCCAACTCCATCTCTCCGGGGAGGATGCACTCCGGCGGGTATTCGCCGGTTAAAATCTTCTGCGCCAATTTCTCGGCAAGAACCCAAGAAATGTTCTTTTGTGCCGCCAGCTGTTGCGCGCTCAAGGACATAGATGCCTTTCCTTCATATCGAATTACCTTTCTAGTATGCCATTCAGAGACAAAATTCGGCGGTAAAAACAGCAGATAGGGCAATTAATGATGCTTTTATGAGTTGTTTGGTGAAAAAAAGGGCGAACGATAAATTAATTCAAATTTCCTCTTGCCGTCTCGTCAGAACTCCCTATAATGCGCCTCCACTGACACGGAACAACGGCACGCTAGCCGCCGGGTCAGAAGGGTTTTCCAGGAAATCCTGACAGAGAAAAGCGAAAATAAACGCTTGACTCTGAAAGAGGAAAGCGTAATATACGCCACCTCGAGTTAGCAAGCGAAAGCGCGTAACTCACTGCTCTTTAACAATTTATCAGACAATCTGTGTGGGCACTCAAAGTGACATGGATTCTTAA